>CAOJQZ010000044.1 GCA_948441955.1 uncultured Lachnospiraceae bacterium
TTTCTACACCAGCGCCTTTTTCCTCCATGTCCCCCTGAAGTACCGAATCCAGAAGCAAATTCCCCGGAACGCCCAGTCAATGACCATTGCCGCCCACACTCCAAACACCCCCATGTGCAGATACTTCCCAAGAACAAAGCTGAATATGATTCGGAAAATCCACATGGAAAATATGGATATGTACATACACGCCTTTACATCCCCGGAGGCCCGAAAGGTAGCAGGCAGCGTAAATGACGAAGGCCAGATGAGAATTGTGCTGATCCCATGAAAATGAATAATCTGTGTCGTTGCCTCCGCTGCGGCATCCGACAGATTATAAGCTCTAATTATAAAAGGAAGTATGGAAAAAATTCCACATACCATTATCGTCACACCAATATGGACTATAATTAAAAACTTTTTATTATAATACTTCACCTGTTCATAATCTCCTGCCCCGACGCATCTTGCAATAACTGTTGTAACTGCCAGATTAATGGCCATACCAGGAAGAATCACAAACAGCGCAATCGCGTTTCCTACTGCATTTGCTGCAATGGCATAGGTCCCAAAAGAAGATACAAGGCTTAAAACAAGTATCTTTCCCAACTGGAACATGCTGTTCTCCAGGCCGTTAGGCACGCCAATACTGAGAATCTTTTTCACATGTGTCCAGTCTATGCGGTAATGCCAGGATCTTGTTATATGCAGCGTCTGCCTTTCGTTGCACAGAAGGACAATGATAATTACCGCCGCTGTCATTCTGGACACAAGGGTAGGAATTGCAACCCCCTCCGTACCTCTGTGAAAGCCATAGATAAGCAACGCGTTTCCGCCTACATTTATAACGTTCATAATAACAGAAACCTTCATGGAAACCTTTGAATTTCCCATTGCCCGAAAAACAGCGGCGCCTGCATTATACATTGCCATAAACGGAATCGACATCGTTACAATCATAAGATATACATCTGCATGGTGCATAACATCTGCTTCTATTTTTCCGAATATTCCGTGAAGAATAACATATTTCCCGGCATAAACAATAACTGTAATTACAACTGCGCATAGAGTAACAAACCAGACAAGCTGCGTTGCCGATTCACAGGCTGTTTCCCTTTTCCTGTGGCCGAGATACTGTCCGGCAACTACTGCGCCGCCTGTGGCAAGCGCCGCAAAAATATTGATAAGCAGCACCATGATCTGGTCTACCAGCGACACGCCGGAGACTGCCGCTTCCCCCACGCTGGCAATCATAATAGAATCCGCCATACCTACAAGCACTGCCAAAAGCTGCTCGATGATAAGCGGAATAATCAGCGATACAAGAGCCCTGTTATCAAAAAGGTAACTGCTCCTGTCAATTTTTATTTTTTTATTCATTCTTTGATAACTCCTCGTCATGTGACTGTCAATGGCCTGTAATCGTCTTATTTTTATTATACAACGGATGTTTCCTGTAAACAAGCCTGTTGTCCCTTTAAATATCCTTTCATGCTTTCACCAAAATTAAAATGCCCCCGCACATCTTTTATGGATATGCAGGGGAACCTCTTAAAAATATTTGTCTGTTTTCTATGCTACTACATACTGCTCAATGCTTTGGAATAAATCCTGACACTCTTCTTCATACACATTCAGCTCAATCTTCCTGTTGCATCCAAGATTGAGAAGTCCTAACAGTGATTTCGCATCAGCGATACATTTTCCACGCCTTACATCCATATCAAACGGATACTTTTCCACTGTTCTGACAAAGTTCATTACATCATCAGGATTTGAAAACGCTATTATTTTGCTGCTCATATTAATCCCTCCTTTGTTTCAAACATATTATCATAATTTAGTTTACAAAAAAAGGGAAATACTGCCACAACTTTTTCTAAGATTTGTCAAATGTTTGTGCAGAGTGCAAGGAATCCTAAAATTCTGCAGCGTCTGCAAACGCTCTTCTTTTAGTAACTATGCAGAAATTCTGCAATCAGTTCTATACAGGCTTCCACATCCCTCCTGTCAGCCACCTCGGCGGGAGTATGCATGTAGCGTAAAGGAATAGACACAAGAACCATCGGGACTCCCGGGCCCGAAAAGTGTATCTGATCCCCGTCCGTGTAAGTGAGAGCGCTTGCGGCTTCTATTTGAACCGGAATTCCTTCTCTTTCGGCACATGCCTTCATTTTCTCGTTTAATTTTTTTGAAACAATGGGACTGTTGCAGAGAACAGGTCCGCCTCCCAATGTTACGGTTCCTGCTTCCGTCCTCTCCTCATCTCCATAGTCGCTACAGTAGGTCACGTCTACAACAACTGCCAGATCAGGCTTAATGCGGGCGGCGCTCCAATATGCGCCGTTTTTTGTTGTCTCCTCACCTACAGTAGAAGCTGCGTATACGCCTGCCTCGCATCCTTTTTCCCTTGCCCGCCTGAACGCTTCCATAATTATGAAAACTCCCAGTCTGTCATCTAATGCACGGGCGGTAAATCTTCCATTCATCATTTTGCGGATCTGGGTATCTAATACCACCGCGTCTCCAAGAGCCACCTGCGCAAGGGCCTCCTCTTTTGACGCAGCTCCGATGTCTGCCAGAAAGTGCTTTGCCTGAAGCTCTTTATTCTCAAAGGATTCTCGTCTTGCCTCAATGACTCCATAGACAATTTTATCCTTCGTACATATTTTTATCTGCTGTCCCGGGTAAGTGAAAGGAATAATTCCTCCCCGGCTTACTACCTGAAGACGGCCGTTTTCCATCACATTTGAAACAACCGCTCCGATTTCATCCGCGTGAGCAGACAGCATAATCCTCCTGCTGCTCTCCGGGTTCAATACGCAGACTACATCCCCTATCTCGTCCTCACATATCTCTTCGGCATACTCCTTCATGTACGCTTTTACAGCTTTCTGCACCGGTTCCTCACAGCCGGATACAGAAACCTCCCTTAATATATTTTCTAAAAAACCTTCGTTCATACTTCGTTATACCACCTGTCGTCTATTCTTCTGCCCTGCCTACGCTTTCCCTGATAATCAGTTCCGTCGGTACAGAGACATGTATGTTGATTCTTCTTTCCTGCTGGATTAACTCCGCCAGCATCTGTACTGCCCTGTGTCCCATAAAATTCATATGAATGTGCACGGTTGTAAGAGGAGGCGCCAGATATTTCGCCACAGAAATGTCATTAAAGCCTACCACACTGATATCCCCGGGAATCTGAAGGCCGTTTTCCTGTATCGCACGGTAACATCCTACTGCAAGGGAATCATTTGCAGCAAATATAGCAGTGGGCCGTTTTATTTCCTTTAGCAGCTCTTTCATAAGACGATATCCGTGCTTTGACGTATATCCGCCAATCTTAATGTAGGCTTCCCGAAGCGCGTCTTTGTCTTCCAGAAAACGCCGGTAAGTAGGGAGCCTCGAATCCAGAATCTGCCTGCCGTCTGAATCCAGATCGTTTCCTCCCACAAAACCAATACGGCGGTGCCCCTGAGCCCACAGATACTCCATCACCTGAATGACAGAATGCCGGATGTCCGTTACAATAGAATCCCCGGTATTGCGGTTGCCAACTGCGTCTACATAAATATGCGGCTTCTGTGTCCTGTCAATTTTTTGAACGGTTGTCCTGCTGAATGTCCCCAGACAGATGATACCGTCTACCAGAGCAAAATGTTCCATACTATCTTCGATATTTAAGGGAATTCTTTTGAACCCGTTTTCTTCCATTTCTTTTTCTATAGCAATACGCACTGCCAGATAAAACGGATCTTCTAATTCCTCCTCCGGCGAATAAGAACAGATAACGCCCAGCTTCAGCTTACGTTTGCGCTTCTTTTTTTCCTTCATGTGATATTCAAGATGCTCCGCCGCCTCGAATACCTTCTTTTTTGTCTCTTCCTGTACGTTCAGTGTTTCATCACAGTTCAGCACTCTGGACACTGTTGCTGCTGAAACTCCCGCCAGTTCAGCAATATCTTTAATCGTTGACATTCTATTCACTCCATGTAATGGCTGATTTGTATCCGTTCAGTCACTTTGCAGACCGACCGTATAACCACAGTCATTCTAACATATTTGGCACTGAGCCGCAATAGAATATGTGAACAGAAGGCGGCTGTTATACCACACGCTTGAGATCGGAAAATACTTCAAGATTCCATGTGGCAAGACCGCAGGATACGGCGTCCCCAATCGCGGCGCATTCCATGCCTCCGGCGGCTGCAGCCTCCAATCCTGCCTTTGCATCCTCTACTACAAGGCAGTCTCCGGCGCTTTCTCCCAAAAAACCGGCGGCTTTTATAAATACCTCTGGATCTGGTTTGGAATGAGTAATATTATTACCGTCGGAAACTGCGTCAAAATAATCCCCCAGCCCAAGCTGCCCTAGGATAAATTTTGCATTTTTGCTGGAGGAACCGATAGCCAGCTTCAGCCCTTTCCCGCGCAGAACATCCAGGGTTTCCTTTACCTCGTCTGACAAGTCTGCAGGACTCATGTTTTTCAGAAGCTCCTTATAGATTTCGTTTTTCTTTGTTGTGTATTGTATTTTATCTTCTCCGCTCATTACGCCGTCATAGCGTTCCAGTATAATTTCGAAACTCTCCATGCGGCTTACTCCCCGGAGCCGGTTATTGACCGCCTCATCAAAATAGATTCCAAGCTCGTCCGCCACCTGCTTCCACGCCATATAGTGATATTTGTCTGTATGACAGATGACGCCGTCCAAATCAAAAATAACTGCTTTATATCTCATACTTTTTCTCCTTCTTATTATACAAAATCCCCAGGAATTACATGCCCTGCTTGTCCTCACAGGCACTTTCTGCCTGCACGTCTGCCAAATTCGATACGATCACCGCCGCAAGAATAATCATACATCCGCAGATCATCCGCAGCGTTATCTGTTCATGGAGAATCAGAATGGAAAACAGAGTTCCAAATACAGACTCCATAGACAGAATAATCGCCGCCTTTGTCTCGTCTACATATCTCTGGCTTGCCGTCTGCAGAAGATAACACAAAGCAGTACTGATAACGCCAAGGTAGAGGACGCTGAGCCATCCTTTTGCAGTCGCGCAGAAATCTGTTTCTCCAAACAAAAACAGAGAAACAACAGACAAGGCCACTGCTGTAAGCATCTGTACAAAATTAAGTACAACAGCCCGGTATTTCTTTACAAATTCACTTGTAAAGAATATCTGAAAAGCGAATCCTGCAGCGCAGATCAGCGTTAAAGCGTCTCCGATTCCAAGAGTAAGATTTTTCTCAAGAGACAAAAGTCCCACGCCTGCAATTGCCATCACTGCTCCCCCTATACTCTTCATTCCGATTTTCTTCTTTAAAATTACAAACGCGATAAAAGGTACCATCACCACATTAAGGGCCGTAAGAAATGCGTTTTTGGAAGGTGTCGTATATTGGAGGCCCACAATCTGAAACGCAAAGCCCACAAAAAGAGCAGTTCCCATCAACATACCGGCCCGGATTTCCTCTAAGCACATTCCTTTTAAATCCCGTATGCTGGCCGCGCCCATGAGGATAGAGGCCAGCAGGAAACGTATGGTCATAATCTGAAATGGGCGCAGGCTTTCAAGCGCTATATCGCTTGCCACAAAACCGCCGCCCCAGATAATCGTTACGGCAATTAAGCCTGCTACTGCAAGATGCTTTTTCATTACTGATTCCTCCACGCTTTCTTTCGCACACCGTTTATAAGCACGTCTGTTTCTTTGCCTTCAAGAACTGTCGCCTTTACCTCCTGTGCCTCGTCAATATCAATCTGGAGCCAGCTTTCGGGACAATGAATTCGGAAAGACAATCCCTCCCACTCCTTAGGAAGCCTTGGGTTAATGTGAAGCGTTCCGGCATCGTCGGTCCATAAGCCTGCAAAGCCGAATATTACCGTCTGCCAGACCCCTCCCGCATTTGCCGCGTGAATTCCTTCTCTTGTATTCCCCTGCAGATCTGCCAGATCCAGAATGGCGGCCCGTCTTAAATAGCGGTACGCCTTAGACGGCTCTCCCACCTTTAATCCCATAATCGCATAGATGCTGGGACTTAAGGAGGAGCCGTGCATGGTACGCTTCTCATAATAACTGTAGTTAAGCTTCATAGTTTCCTCATCAAATTCCTCCCCGAGAAGATGCAGAAGCATTACTACATCTGCCTGCTTAATAATCTGAGTCTCACTGGACTTCGTGGTTTTCAGTATTTCCGGACGGACAGGCCAGTCGTTTTTGTCATACTTTTCTATCAGGACTTCTTTCAGGTCAAAATATCCTTCAAACTGTTCTAAAAGCGGTGTGCCTTCCTTCCTTGGAAGATAGATTTTTGCCTGCACCTTATCCCAGGAAGCAATCTCTTCCTCTGTGAGATTTATTTTCTCTGAAAGATGCCTGTAGACTTCACCGTAATTCTGTCTGAGCGTCTTTGCCAGTTCAATTACATAGCGCAGATTCCATCTTGCCAGATAATTTGTATAGACATTGTTGTCTACAGGCTCATGCCATTCATCCGGCCCTGTCACCTGATGAATCTCGTAACGGTCCTTCTCCCTAATATACTGGCAGCGGCTCATCCAGAACCTGGCAGTCTCTATGAGGATTTCCGCACCCATATGAAGAAGGAAATCCATATCCTTTGTAATTCTTACATAATTCGCAATACCAAACGCCACTGCCGCCGTTACATGATGCTCATACACCGCAACATAACACCGATAGCAGGTTCCGTCCGGCTCAATGGTCCAGTCCGGACACTGCTCCGTCCCGTCGTCCGCCGATTCCCACGGATATTGTGCTCCGCGGTAACCGTTCCCTGCCGCATTTCTTCTGGCAGCGTCCAAAAGATGGTAACGGTAGGTTTCCAGATTACGGGCTTTTTCCGGGAATGTATAGGCAAAAAACGGAAGCATGAAAAGCTCTGTATCCCAGAAGGCATGGCCTCCGTACTCCTCTCCGTGGAGAAGCTTTGCGCCGATATTTACATGGGAATCTGATTCGCTTGCCGTACTCATCAGATGAAATATATTAAAACGGACCGCCTTGTTAAGCTCCGCATCCCCGTCAATGCGGATGTCCGCTTCCTCCCATAGCGCCTCATAGCATTTCCTATGCCCTTTAAATTCTTCCTCAAAGCCTGTTTCCAGAAAACAATTCATCTCATTTCCAACTGTTTCCCTGAGGTCCTCTTTCTTTACCTCTCGTTCCGTATAAATTACAGCATATTTTGTAAGCTCCGTAGTTTCTCCCTGACATACTTCAAAATCAAGAAACTCCACCGCCTGTTCTCCAAAGGCATGGAACACCCTTGTTTTTATAACGTCCTTTCCCTCCCGTACAGCCTGCATACAGGTTCCGCAGCCCTCGTGAAGATGATCGTCTCTTGTTGCCGTCTCCAGATAAGCGCCCTGTTCGTTTAACGCCTCATTTGCCGTCAGATACGTATGTTTTACTTTGAATCTCGGTGCGTCGCAGAAGTTTATGACCGTTCCGTCAATAATATTTTCTACCTCAATGATTCCGCTGTAGTTTAGAGGAGTCACATACATCCTGACGGCCATCCGGTGCATATGCTTACGGCTTATAAAACGCACGCTCTCAATCTGCGTTTCCCGCCCTTTCCTGTCACGCAGGCAGACACTTTTTACAAGAGCCCCGCTCTGCATATTAAGGGCCCGGGTAAAGGAAAGAATCTCGCAGCTTTCTATTCCAATCAGTTCCTTTTCCACATAAAGCCGGAGCAAAAGCCAGTTCGGCATATTGGCCAGTTCCCGCATAAATGTCTCTGACTTATCAAAAACACCATTAATATAAGTACACGGTATGCTTCTTACAGTACCCTCCTCATAACTTCCCCTGGTGCCGAGATAACCGTTGGTCAGACAGAAAAGACTCTCATATTTTAAATTTTCTTCCGGATTATATTCCTCCTGCACAACCATCCATTCATCACTGCCAAGAAACTCCTTTAGTTTGTCTGAAAATTGATTTTTTATCCTATGCCTCACTTTTGTCTCCTTCCTTTAATCCTGATATTTAAAAGCTGCCTCCTCTTGCTCACGGCCGTTCTCAACAATCTGAATCCGGAACGCCATCACAAAATCCTCTCGTTTTACTTTATATTTTTCCACCTGTTCTTCCCCGCAGCTGTTACTGCCAAGCCCGGACTGCCTGTAATCCAGATGGATAATTACATTCTCCGCCTGCTCAAGCTCAGAGGAATGGGCTGCTTTCTCAATGGTTTCGTCCGTATAATTAGAAAGATTCAGCCCAAGAGGTCTTTCCATTGTATAAAGAAGGGTCTTTTCTCCGTCTCTTATACCGAACCAGCGGACCTCCTCCCGATGTCCGTTTTCCTGGGGATAAACATAATTTACGCCCATGTCGTCCACATTACTTTTGTAAACGCCCATTTGACACGCCTGCCTGCTGTCCGGGTAATTTTCTCCGGGTCCCATGCCTTCCCAGATCGTATTCTGAAGCTTTTTGTTCCCCCGCATCTTAATACCAAGACGAGGAAGAAATTCCGGCTCAAGCTTTCCTCTCTGAACCTCCCTTGCATCCAGGCGCACCTCCACCTGGCCGCAGGGGTAAACGGTATACTCATAGGTACAATCATAGCCCCAGGACTGGTTCAGACACCCAAAATACTTGCAGATGGTAACGTTTACCCCATCCTCCCATTCTTCATAAGAAACGCCTGCGTTCTGCTCACTGGATTTCTGGATAAAGTATTTGTTCATCCAGTCCTCCTTTTTATACATGTCATTGTCTATGGTTGCCCGGTAAACCGTCATCTCCGGTCCTTCTGTCAGGTACTCTGTTCCTTCTGAGGATAGGGACAGAAGCTTACCGAATACTGTGTGGAATTTTACGCAGAGCTTTTCATTTTCTACGGTAAGGATACCCTCCTTTTCCCTTACATTCAGCTTTTCTCCTGACGGGCGTTTTGTAAACTGTATCTTCTTTTCCCGTAGCTCATACTGTGCATGGGAAACCTCATGCCCCTTTTCTGCATAAGGAACCGCGTCCTTCTCTCTTACAGAAAGATTCAGATAATAGCTGGTGTTGGCCGCCGGCTCGAATTCCTCATAAGGAATAGCGAACCTCTGGCTTTCTCCCGGCTCTGCACAAAGTTCCTCTATAACCCCTTCCTGGATGACGTGTCCTGCGCCTTCCACCTGCCATAAAAGATACAGTCCCTTAAGGGAGCGGAAGTCATAATAATTTTTCAGCTGTATTTCCCTGTTTCTTCCTTCTATGCGGGTGATCTCAACCGGCGCGATTACCTGCTTATACTCCAAAAGCGCCGGGGAAGGCGTGCGATCCGGCATTAGTACACCGTCTATACAGAAGTTCCCATTGGTTGGAAAATCACCATAATCTCCACCGTAGCGGTAACCGGTTTTTCCGTCCTCCTCCGTGTAAATTCCGTGATCATACCATTCCCACAAAAATCCCCCCTGCAGACGTTTATACTTCCGGTACAGCTTCTGATATTCTGTCAGTCCTCCCGGGCCGTTACCCATCGCGTGTCCGTACTCACACATGATATGAGGTTTCTTTCCGTTTATATCCGTCACTGCAATCTTCTCAAGAGGCTCAAGCCTTGTGTACATAGTAGAATACACATCCGTCACCTCTGCTTCAAAATCACCTTCGTAATGAATCAGTCTGGTGCTGTCAAGCCCGCGGATCGCCTTTGCCGCACTGCGGAAATTACAGCCGAAGGAAGATTCATTTCCCATAGACCACATAATAATGCTGGGATGATTCCTGTCCTGCTTCACCATACGTACACTCCGGTCCACATACGCCTTTTCCCACGATGGTTCGTCTGTGATCCAGGTATAATTTTCCACCCACTCAAAGCCGTGGCATTCCAAATCTGCCTCGTCAATGACATAGAGACCATACTCGTCGCACAAATCATAAAAATATGGATTTGCCGGATAGTGGGAGCAGCGCACCGCATTCATATTGTACTGTTTCATCAGTATAATATCGTCCTTCATCTGAGCATAGGTGACCCTGCGCCCCTCCTTTGGATTGTAGTCATGATGATTTACTCCGTTTATGAGAAGCGCCTTTCCGTTTACACAGAAATTATTGTCAATCATCTCCACCTTTCGGAATCCTGTACGCACACATACCTCCTGTTCCTCTGTGGATACATAAAGCTCATAAAGCTCCGGTGTTTCTGCCGTCCATTTTTTTACAGAGGGAAGCTCTCTTTCTACACAGGCTGTACCTTTCTCTGTCTCAAAGGAGCCTTCTAAGATAGACGCCCCATCTTTGCAAAGTCTCCATGATCCCTTACTCTTTTCCTTTTTTGTGCGTATTTTTATCTTCAATATTCCATTTATATAATCTGCATCCAGATTTCCATCTGCCTGAACATCCAGAACAGCATTTTTCGGCTCGTTAATCAGCTCGACGTCGCGGTAAATACCGGACATCCACCACATATCCTGATCCTCCAGATAGGTTCCGTCAGACCATTTGTATACACGGACTGTAATATCATTTTCTCCCTCACAGACAAAACCTGTAATATCATACTCTCCTGCCAGACGGCTCACCTTTCCATATCCTGCGTGTGTTCCGTTCACCCAGACGTCATATGCACTGTCTACTCCGTGAAATTTTAATATTGTATCGTTTTTTATCCATTCTTTTGTAAGTTTAAAGGTCCTTTTATAAATTCCCGTCGGATTTTCCGTAGGCACATAAGGCGGATTTACCGGAAAAAGATACAAAACATCTGTATAATGCATCCGGTCATATCCCCTTAACTGCCAGACGGACGGGACATCTATTGTGTCCCATCCGTCTATGTCTGCCTGCTTATTCATAAACCCTTCCGGAGAAAGTTCGGGAGCTTCCCTGTATAAAAATTTCCATTCGCCGTTAAGCGTAAGCCTTGCGGAAGAATCCCGATAAAATGAAGTACGAGCTTCCCTTCTGCCTATTTGTTCCAGTAAATGGTCCTCCCACCTTTTTTTCACTCGTTCCATAATATTTCTCCTTTCATGAACTGTCCTGCACTATTTATTTAATTGAGCCGCTGGTGCCTTCTACAATGTATTTCTGGGCTATAATGAATATAATAATCGGCGGAATAATCATAATTATCGTGATACAGAGCATCGGAATAATCTGTGTCTCGTGAACGCCTTTAAAGGCGGCCAGTCCCAGGGCCAGTGTATACTTGCTTCTGTCCTGTAAGAAAATCAATGGTCCAAGGTAATCGTTCCATACACTGATCATATTCAGCACACCCACCAGAATCAGGGAAGGCTTTAATATCGGCATAAATATTTTCCAGTAAATCTGAAAAGCGTTTGCTCCGTCAATGCGCGCCGCCTCCTCAAAATCTCTGGGAACGCCCATTAGAAACTGGCGCATAAGGAAAATATAGTACGCGGAGCCGAACCATGCCGGAATAATAAGGGGCTTCAGCGTATTGATCCATCCGAACATCTTGAATTCCATATACTGCGGAATCATAGTTACATCCCACGGAATCATCATAGTAGATAAAAGTACCATAAACAGGATATTTTTTCCCTTGAAGTGAAACCTCGCAAATCCATATGCCACTAGAGAGCAGGAGATTACCTGTCCCACCGTAGTTCCAATGGTTACAAGAAGTGAATTCCATAAAAATGTTCCAAAGGGCTGTGCATTCCACGCATCTGCAAAATTCTGCCAGAGCCATTTTGCCGGGAACAGCTTCGGCGGGTAAGCGATTGCCTCTGCCTCTGTTTTGAATGCTGTAAACAGCATATAAATAAACGGTGACAGGAAATAAAGCGCCATCAGCCCAAGCAGGATATAAATAATTACTTTTGATACTTTGGACATCTTCATTACTGCTTACCTCCTTTTTTTACCTTTTTCTGAGCGCCGCCTGCCTCTGTCTCATAAAATACCCATGCAGAGGAGGATTTAAATACCAGGGCAGTCAGGCACAGGATGATTACAAACATTACCCATGCATTGGCGCTTGCGTATCCCAGCTTGTGATGCTTAAATGCATTGTTGTATGTGTAAAGACCATAAAAATATGTAGATTTCAACGGTCCGCCTCCTGTCAGCAGCATAACCAGCGTTACCTGCTGGAAGGAACTGATAATAGAGGTAATTAGATTAAACAAAATTGTGGGCGTAATAATAGGCAGCGTAATGCTGAAAAACTGTCTTGCCGGATTTGCCCCGTCAATCGCGGCAGCTTCATAAACATCAATCGGAATATTTTTAATATCTGTGTAGAAGATAAGCATCATACTTCCGACTCCGAAGGCGCTTGCTATAATAACCGCCAGAATCGCCCATGCCGGATCCACTAGCCATTTCGGCCCCTCAATGCCTATTAAGGACAGAAGATAATTCAGCACGCCATAATCTCCATTCAGTATCCATCCCCAAAGGATGGATACTGCTACACCAGAGATAACGGTCGGAATGTAGAAAATCGTCCTGAATATTTTCACCCCTCTTACCGGCTGTGTAATCAGCATTGCAAGAAACAATGCGATAATCATATTAAGCGGTACAAAGATTGCCGCATATTTTAAACTGATAGTAAGTGATTTAAAAAATTGCTTATCACTTGTAAACATTTCAATATAGTTACCGAACCCTACAAACTGCGGGTCTGCCGCCAACGGCCAGTCAAAGAAGCTCATTATGAGCGAAAATATCAACGGGCCGATTGTAAATACGAGAAAGCCGATAATCCACGGTAAAATAAAGAGATACGGCGTTGCTCTTTTTAGCACTTTTTTCTGCTTCATTCCTTGGTCCTCCTGTCAGGGGTATTTCTTACTGCTGCGCCGCCTCGTCTAATACTTCTGCCGGATCCTCCATAGCGCTTGGATTGAATACTCTCTCAAAGGAAAGTGAAAGATTCTCTGACAGCTCTGACCAGCTCTCATAGATAAAGCTTGCCGGTGTATAGTCAGAACTCTGCTCAAGCATCGTATAGAACGGCGCATACTCCGGCTGCTCCATGATGCCCTCTGACTCAACAACCGAGTAAAGTACCGGAAGCTCCATACCGATTCTTTCCTTGTTCATCTCTTCGCTTGTCCAGAACTTAATAAATTCCCATGCTGCTTCTTTGTTCTTGCTCTCCTTTGACATAGAAATTCCAGAAGAACTTAAAATGCTGACAGACGGCTGTTTTCCAAAGGAAGGAATATTCACAACGCCGAAATTCACCTTGTCTTCCTTAAGCGTGTTGATTGACCAGGAACCATATACATACATTGCCGTATTTCCTGAACGGAATTCATCTGTACCGCTCTTCTCAGTTGCAACTGCATATTCATCCTTTTCCATCTCCTGGAACATTGCGAATACTTCCTTTGCCTCGTCAGAATTCAGGTTTCCGTCTAACTCGCCGTCTTCATTAACATAAGCGGTTCCATTGCTCCACAAATACATCTCATAATCGTACGGATCCGGCTTCATCTGGAAAGAAAATCCTTTCTTACCGTCGCACTTCTCTGTGATTGTTTTAGCCGCTTTCTTAACATCATCCCAAGTCCAGTCATTTGTCGGCTCGGCAATTCCTGCCTCCTTGAAAATGTCCTTATTAAAAAACAGAGCGTGGGTCGTAAATCCTATCGGAATACCGTAGGTGCTGCCGTCATAAGAGTTATAATTCCAGAGTGTGTCATAGAAATTCTCCTTGTAGTCCGCGCCTTCTCCTTCTATGTAGGAATCCAGAGGCTCAAGGCCTCCCGCATATGCAGGATAATTCCACATATACATAACATCCGGCATATCATTGGATCCCATTCCTGCGCTGATCTTCGTATCAAACTCGCCGCCATAAGCCTCTAAGGTAACTTCAATGTCGTCATGCTCCGCATTAAATTTATCAACCGTGGCCTGCTGTGCGTCCACATCTTCTGCTTCATCCCAGGAAGCAAAACGAATCTTCACCTTTCCGTCACTCGTCTTACCATCTTCTTCCTTCGAACCACAAGCGCTTAAAATCATGGTTCCTGTCATTGCCAGAATTAACATAGCTGCTAATCTTTTTTTCATAATAATAACCTCCTGTTTTACTTAATAAAATTATTCTATTATTAACTAGTTAAAAAGTCAATATCTAATATTGATATGAAGATATTTTTTATGTTTTCCACATTTATTCTATGTATTTTTTGTGCATAACTTACAATAATTCTCTAGTATTATAGATATGTATTATCTTTATTCCAGTGAAATAACTATTCTTTTACTAAATACTTAAAATGTTTACTACAACCAAAATATAAACATATAGCAGCACACATCCATTAAAACAATAAAAAAACAGCACATTTTGACATGTACTGTTTCTCACTTCCTAGGTGAAATAATTATTTAGAAAGACCAAACTTCTCCGAAGTAACCGGATTTTCATTCTGCTTCACAGCAGCTCCTGCTCCTTCTGCCTCTACCGGATCGCCTACTGTCAGTCCTTCAATTTCTTCATCCGGACAAACCGGCGTCCATGCCAGTTCCATCACCTTATCTGCCGTCATTTCTTTATCTTCAATAATGCCAAGACGGATATAATCCTCCGCGATTTCACGCAGCGCTTTCTCTGTAAATGCGTCAGACAGTCCGAAGTGAAGGGAATCCCAGAAAATCATCTGATTTTCCTTTTCACCTGTCATCTTATCCGTATCAAACATTGCCTGAACTGCCTCGTCTGAATGCAGACGGTTAAACTCGCCGGCGCGCTTGATTGCCTTTACAACATATTTTGCATGTACCGGATTATTCTTGATAAAGTCATTATTCATTGCCGTTACACAGCATGGCTCATCCTGAAATTCCGGGCTGTAGGTAATAGAGCAGATCATGCGCATATCATCCAGATAATTTGCCAATACAAAATAATCAGAGAAAATAGACGCATCCACCTCTCCATTTTCCATTGCCGCTACTGTTGCAGCACTGTCGGCAATATCAAGATACTCCACCTCTGTTGTAGGGTCTATACCGTACTCATCTAACAGGCGGTAGGTAATATTCTGATCCGAATTTCCAATACCGTCATGGATAGCTATCTTCTTTCCCTTAAGATCCTCTACTGTCTTGATATCACTGTCAGCAGGAACAAAAATGGACTTGCAGCCAATATGTGCGCCTGCAACAAACGTCATATTTACACCATTTGCTACAGGAACAAGCATCGTTGCAATATGATCCGTTCCCCAAAGGCACTGGCCTGTACCAACTGTAGTTACTACAGAATCCCCTTCCAGATAGGTAGCGTTAATTCCGTATTCCTCATAGTATCCCTGAACCTCCGCCATATATTTTGCGGAAACGCAGGCGCCGCCGTTAAACAGGTAGTTAAGCTCCGTACCAAATACAGGCTCCTTTTTCATCGCTTCCCAGTCTTCCTCAGAGACTGCCTCCGGGCGTTCTACATCTGCATCTGCAGGAGCCTCCTCCTTTGACTCCTTCTTCTCAGGCTCTCCCGGTGTTGTCCCACAGGCTGCCAGTGAGAGTACCATCACAGACGCAAGAGCCGCAGCAGCGAGACGTTTGAACTGATTCAATTTCATAATACACATTTCTCCTTTTTTCTCAAAATATTTATCCATAAAAAATCAGCAGGACCCCTTTAGCCCCTTTGATTTATCTGGAACATAGGACTGTTCCTGCAGTTTAATCCCTTCCGCCAAAATGCAGCCGGTTCAGAATCTCATTACGATATTCCACAAACGTCTTGGAAGACCGGTCTCTTGGATAGCTTTCGTCAATCTTAATGTCGGCCACCACACGCCCCGGGTTTGCATCCATAACAATGACGCGGGTTCCCATATAGACAGCCTCGTCCACGTCATGGGTGACCATGAGGGCAAGCTGTCCCTTCTCCTGCCAGATTTTCAGAATTTCATCCTGCATATTCATACGTGTAAATGCATCCAGCGCTCCAAGAGGCTCGTCCAAGAGCAGGATATCCGGCTCGTTAATCAAAGAGCGCATCAGCGCAACCCTCTGTGCCATTCCTCCGGATAACTGCCCGGGATAATCATTGCGAAAGGACTCAAGGCCGATAACCTTAAGCATACGTTCCACCTTTTCCTCATGCCCTTTCAGCTTTCCCTGCATTTTCAGGCTGAAAGCAATATTTTTCTCTACCGTCAGCCACGGAAAAAGTGTGGATTTCTGGAACATCATCCCCCGCTCCGGAGAAGGCTCCGTAATCTCCTTTCCGTCCACTGTAATCTCGCCGGTAGTGGGCATGATAAGGCCGGCAACCAGCCGGAGAATGGTAGACTTCCCGCAGCCGGATGGTCCTACCAGGCTGACAAATTCACCGCTTCTTAAGCTTAAACTGATTTCGTTTAATGCATGGGTAACCTCATCATTTTCTACCTTCGCAAAGCTTTTTGATACATTATTTATCTCTAAAGTAATCCTTTTCTCTGCCATCTATTTCACAACTCCATTCTGCCATCTTAATGCGCGCTTCTTAATCAAATCCAGTGTTTTTGTAACGATTGTAAATATGAAGCAGATTACAAATAACGCCGCAAACATCTTATCGTATGCCGCCCAGGATTTCGCCCAGTTCATATACCAGCCAAGTCCTGCCTTAACTCCCATCATTTCCGCAACCATAATTGCCACACACGCTGAACTCATTGCCTGAGTACAGCCCTGTAAAATGGAAGGCATTGCGTGAGGAATTGCTACCCGGAATACAAGCTGTCTGGAGCTTGCGCCCAGAGTGCGCGCCGCGTCAAAGAAATCCTTATCCACATTGGAAATACCCGTCATGGAGGCCACCGTTACCGCAAACCAGGCGCCAAGGGCAATGATAAATACTGCCCCCTTAAACAAGGATGCGGCTACTACCATCACAATCGGAATCCATGTAGAAGTAGGAATCGGTCCTAAAAATTTGATAACCGGATTTACCCAATACCGTACTTTTTCTGAATAACCGCAGGTAATACCCGTAACCAGCCCAAGAGCCACCCCAATAAAATATCCTAAAAATAACAGCCGCAGCGTGTGTAAGGTACATTCCAGCAGATACGCACGGTCAATCCATGCAATATTGATGATATAGTTCATACACGGCACAAAGGGCTGAGTCAGAATACCCGTTTTGAGTGTCAGGTAATCATAGCCTGCAAGCAGAAGGAACAAGGCAGATAGAAGCGGCGCCCTGTAGCGGAGCATATCCAGCACGCTTTTGTCTCCCCGAAGCCTTACCATTAGAGAAAAGGCAAAATAAAGCAGATATACACTAATCAATACGACAAGGAATCCAACATATGTATATGGGTTGCTGTTAGGACTTCCGTTAGGGATCATCCAATATTCCAAAACCGCTGCAACCCCGCAGATAAACGGGAGTATCATAATAAGATAGTCCAGCGCCTTCTGAAAGCCCGTCTTTTCCTTTTCCTCCAGCTCCTTAAGCTGCTGTCTCGTAAGACGGCCGAGTCTGGCTCTGTCTATATTGTTTTTTTTATTTTGGGAATTCTTTTCTGACATAAAACTTTCTCCTGAAGTGTATTGTACAGTTCCTCTGAATTGTTTTCTTGTACTGTAAATTACTCTATCACAAAAAATTAAGAAAGTTAAATCGATAATTTACATCAATAGAATGATTTATTTGATTTTTCTATTTAACTGCCGAACAGCTGTGATCCATCAGACCAATTATCTCAGGGCAATCCCTATACAATAAAAAACCGCCCCGGCTATTGGGCGGCAGATTGAGAAGACAGAAAGTCTATTTCCTTATTTACATTTTCTTCGCAGGAGCGCATGGCAAGAATGGTCTTCTCCATAAGCTCCTCTAAAGTCCATCCAAGTCTCTCTGCACCGGCGCTGATAATGTCTCTGGAGCACCCTGCGGCAAAGCGTTTGTCCTTAAATTTTTTCTTCAGGCTTTTTATCTCCATATCCATAACACTCTTAGACGGACGCATCTTTGCCGCCGCCCAGATAAGTCCGGTAAGCTCGTCGCATGCAAACATAACCTTCTCCATCTCTTCCTCCGGCTCTATCCGGCTGCAGATACCATATCCGTGGCTTAAAACAGCATGAATCACCTCCGGCTCAGCGCCTGCTTCTTTTAACATTCCTTCTGCTTTCTGGCAATGCTCCTCTGGATAGAGTTCAAAATCAATATCATGCAGAAGGCCGCAGACACCCCAGAAATCTTTGTCATCCCCATATCCAAGTTCCTCTGCAAACCAGCGCATGCATCCTTCCACGGTAAGACCATGCAAAATATGAAAGGGCTCCTTATTATATTTCTGCAAGAGAGCTAATGCTGTTTCATGTGTAAACCTTGTGTTCATAATTTTTCCTCCGTATCTGTTAAATATAAAGCTTTTTATCTAAAAAGTATACCACATATATTATGAAAAAACATCTCTCAATCTTTATATATGCTGATGAAGATATTTCTCCCGGGTAGCAAGTCCACCGCGTATGTGACGTTCGGATTTATTGACATCTAATATTTTCCGTGCTTCCAAAGCCAGAGATGGGTTAATCTGCCGAAGACGTTCTGTAACGTCTTTATGTATGGTTGTTACTATTTAGAATGACATGGTCGTATGCCGTATTTGACATATTCTCGATCAATACGGTTTCACCCAGTCCCAGATCTCCGAATAAACGTAGAAAAATATCTACGTTGCCCTCTTTGTCCACTTCGATTTTCTTGATAATCTGTTTAAGCTGCTCATTGGTCATTTGGTGAACGTCTGTAATATCTTCTACTGCTTTGAATGTGTTGCCAAGAATCTGCTCTAATTGTTCTCCCTTTGTCAGATGGTAGGACACCATTTTCAGATCATTCTCAAGCCTCTCGATTTCTTTACGCATACCGCCAATCTTTGTATTCAGCTCTTCACGGGAGATTAAATCATCTGTGTACATGTCCATGTATTTCTGACGGGTTTTCTGTAATCTGGAAAGCTGCTGGTTTAAATCTTTTTCGTATTCTAAATTTTCATCTTTTGCTTTATAGATGCGTTGGAATTCGCGGACTACATTTTGAATTACATTTTTTTTCTGTTTCAACATTTCGGCAAAGTATTCCTGCAATGCCTGAATCAGTTCTTCTTCATCGACAGTCACAGCATTGGGACAACTATCGGCGCCTCTGCCGTTATGCCCGGAACATACCCAGCGGACATAGGTATTCTTATACGTGCGAACGGTACGCCGAAACGACCAGCCGCACTCCTTACACTTGATGAGAGTAGAGAAGAGATATTTATTACTCTGACGTTCATGCTTGATGTTGAATGCTTTATTTCTGGAGTGTAATATCTGCTGTGCTTTTTCATATGTTTCAGGTTCAATGATGCGTAAGTCCGGACGTTCTACAACCATCCAGTCTGTCTCGTCCTTATCGGCGCGTCTGCCCGTTAGAAAATCTGCCACTTCCTGCTTGCCGTTGATGATTTTCCCTGTATATAGCTCGTTTGTAAGAATACGGCAGACAGCGTTCTGGCTCCACCTACAGTTACGCTTTGTTTTTAATCCGCGTTCATTTAGCTTGTTGGAAATCTTAGCGGCTCCATAGCCTTCTTTGGTGTACCACTGGTAAATCTGCCGGATAATAGCTGCCTCTTCTTGATTGATTTCCAGATTGAAATAATCGCCTACGGTTTTGTTATAACCGTAAACGATGTTAGGAACCCTTCCCTTTTCTGCATTCATTTTTTTGCCGAACTTTACACGCTTGGATGTATTGGCGCTTTCCTCCTGCGCCAACGCACCGAAGATAGTCAGGACAAATTCACTGTTGCCCATGCTGGTCATGTTGGCAGTGAGGAATTGGGTTTCTATGCCTAATGACTTTAATTTGCGGACATTCTGAAGGAGATCCACAGTATTACGGGCAAAACGTGAGATATCTTTTACTACTACCATGTCGAACAATCCATGTTCGGCATCGGACATCATGCGAAGAAATTCCTTTCGATTTTTAATTTTCGTTCCAGAAATACCCTCATCTGCATATAACCTAATAAGCGTATCACCTGTGCGGGTAGTATATTCAGCGAAAAAGGCTTTTTGAGCTTCAAGGCTGTTTAGTTGGTCTTCTTTATCCGTGGATACACGGCAGTATGCGGCTATGTTCATAGAAAAACCTCTC
>CAOJQZ010000045.1 GCA_948441955.1 uncultured Lachnospiraceae bacterium
TGCAGGCATTATCAGTACACTATAGAGAGTTAGGACGGCCTGGATTAAACTGCTCGTCAAGTATGTTATGCAGCTCTTTGCTGAATTCTACGGAAATCTATTAAAATGGGAAAAGAATAAATAGCACGCGAATTTGTTCGCAGATGGGACATACGGATATTAAAACTACGAAGGATTACTATTATTATGCCACACAAAACAGAAGTACAAAGAAAGCCGGATTTCTAAGGCTTTATGTGTATGATTAAGTTTTTGATTAAGTTTTCAAAATAACAAAATCTGTAAAAATAAAAATACCCGTAAACCCGCTAAAATCAAGGCTTTCGAGCATCTTTAAAATCAAAACAAAGCAGGGGATGAGAGAATCGAACTCCCGCCAAAGGTTTTGGAGACCCCTATCATACCACTTGACCAATCCCCTGTGTTTATCCACCAGATATTTATATCATATCTGATTTGTCTTGTCAAGCCCAAAATGGTATATTATAATAAATCGATTGTGTGTTGTAATTTGCGCACAATAAATGTGCTGACAAGGTACATTGAAAGGTGGAGAAAGTAACTATGGGGAAAAAGGATCTGTTTTACAGCCAAATTTTTAGGCTGGTGCTTCCAATAATTATACAGAACCTGCTGAGCGCGGCGGTCAGTTCGGCAGATGTAGTAATGTTGAATTATGTTGGACAGTCATCTATATCGGCGGTGTCGCTTGCATCTCAATATGCCAATGTGCTTTTTATGGTATTTTATGGTCTGGGCACAGGAGCTACAATGCTCAGTGCCCAGTATTACGGAAAAGGAGATATGAAGGCGGTTCAGCTAATCGAGGGAATTGCTTTGCGCTTCTCTATTCTGATTTCGGCTGCCTTTGCCGGAGCTGCATTATTTATACCGGAAGGGATGATGGGTATATTTACAGATGACAGGGAACTGATTATGATAGGCAGTTCTTATTTACGCCTCATGAGCGTAAGCTATCTGTGCTGGGGTATTACAGAGGTGTATCTTGCCCTGCTTAGAAGTGTCGGAAGGGTAATGATAAGCACATCAATGAATATATTGGCATTTACACTTAACATTTTATTAAATGCAGTATTTATTTTTGGGCTTTTTGGCATGCCCAGACTGGGTGCAATGGGAGTGGCGGTTGCAACCTCATTGTCCAGGCTGGTTGAGCTTTTGGCATGCTTTATGGTTTCTTCTCTGAGTAAGGATATAAAGCTGGATTTTCGGTATCTTTTTGTGAAGAATAAAGTATTGTTTTCTGATTTTATAAAGTTGTCGCTTCCGGCGCTTGGCAATGATATTGTGTGGAGTGTCGCATTCTCCATGTATTCCGTTATTATGGGGCATCTTGGCACAGATGCGGTGGCAGCAAATTCCTTTGTTGTTGTGGTTCGTAATTTCGGAACCATATTATGCTTTGGCATGGCCAGTGCAGGCGGGATTTTACTTGGTAATCTTATTGGCATGAATAAGCTGGAAGAAGCAAAAGAAGGTGCAAAAAAATTAATGAAACTTACAGTAATAACAGGGATTCTCGGAGGATTGACAGTACTTGCGTCCATGCCGGTTGTGTTAAGGTATGCGGCCCTTACGGATCAGGCGATGCATTATTTAAAATATATGCTTTTTATCAATACATATTATGTAATGGGTACGGCAGTAAATACAACGCTCATCGCAGGGGCTTTCCGTGCCGGCGGTGACAGTCGGTTCGGTTTTATTTGCGATACGATTACTATGTGGTGCTATGCAGTTCCTCTTGGCTTTTTTCTGGCTTTTGTTTTAAAGCTTCCGGTGATGTGGGTATATTTCTTTCTGTGTACCGATGAATTTGTAAAATGGCCGTGGGTTCTCAGACATTACCGCAGTATGAAATGGCTGAATAATATTACGAGAGATGATTTATATTGAGTGGGGACAGGGTAAATCCAATCTGGGACGTAGTAAAATTAATTTTACTACGTCCCAGATTGGATTTTCTATACTTTTTTAAAATATATAGGTTGACATTATATATTATATAAAATATAATATACATAATAAAAATATATGAAGGGAAATGAGTAAATGGTATTTCCGATGAATACACCCATGTTTGATTTGTTGGTTCTTTCTATTGTGGAGAAGGAAGATGCCTATGGCTACCAGCTGAGTCAGATTATCAAGACAGTTTCAAATACGAAGGATTCCACCCTTTATCCGGTTCTCAAGAGACTTCAGGAGCAGGATTTTTTAACAGTATACGATCAGCCCTGGCAGGGAAGAAACCGGAGATATTATAAGATCACAGAGGCCGGCCGCAGGCAGTATCAGATGTTGTGCGAGGAATGGAGCGCTTATAAGGATGCGGTAGATGAGATTGTGGCACAAGGAGGAAGAAAAAGATGACCAGAGAAGAATATATGAAGCGTCTTCAGCATAGGCTCAGGAGGCTCCCAAAGGAGGATTATGAAAAGGCGGTTACCTATTTTGCAGAGTATTTTGAGGAGGCCGGCCGTGAAAATGAAGCACAGGCTATTGAGGATTTAGGGGAACCGGAGCAGGCGGCTGACCAGATTATCCGGGATATTGCAGTAGAGAATGCAAAGGAGCCGGTAAAGGATGTTAAGAGGAGCTTTTCGGCGGTATGGATCGGAATACTGGCAGTATTTGCAGCTCCCATAGGACTTCCGTTGGTGCTGGCGTTCGGAGTAGTAGTACTTGCCCTTGGCCTTGCTGCGGCCGCAATCGTGCTCTGTATCTTTGTGACGGCGCTTTCGGTGGCAGTGTCTTCCGTGCCTTGTATTGTAATCAGTGTGTTTTTGCTTTTTACATCATTTGCCGACGGAATTGCCACACTGGGAATGGGACTTCTTTTTCTGGGCGCAGGTATTTTGCTGGTAATGGGAAGCTATGTATTTAATAAATGGTTCCTGCATGCCATAACCCGTCTGTTCGGAAGGATTGCGAAGGGAGGAAAATGTCATGAAAAATAAGAAAATGTGGGTGGCAGCAGCATTTGTATGTATCGTACTTGGAATTATTCTTGTAATGACAGGCAGGCTGATGGGAGGAAGCCTGGGATTTTACATTGACAGCAAAGGACTTCACGGGGCAGGTGATGAGGATTGGAAGCCGTTAAAGGGAAAAATGTCTCTGGAGGAGTTTGATTCTATAGAGATGGAGGCTGATTATGCAGATGTGGAGATTGTGGATTCTGACAGATTTGCAGTAGAATATTGCTTGGACGGCGGTTCCAGGGAACCGGTCTGTGAGGTAAAGAACAAGAGGCTTATATTTAAAGAAGGCGATTATTTTAGATTTATAAATTTCATGTTTTCCACGTCAGGTACAGATTCACTAGAGAGCGAACCTTACTTTTTTGTGAGAGTAGAAATACCAAAAAATACAAGGCTGTCAGAAGTATCACTGGATATTGAAACAGGAAATCTTTCCGTCGGATCTTTAAAGGCAGGACAGATCGAGATAAAAAATGAATACGGGGAAACTGTAATAGAAGAAGCAGAGGGAGACGAGCTTAAGGCAGAGCTGGATGCAGGAAGTCTTATTGTTTCACGTCTGGCAGTTTCGGATACGGAAATAGAGAGTGAATATGGGGATATTCATCTTACGGCTGTCGGGGATTTGGAGGATCATGCTTTAGATTTGCACACAGAATACGGCAGTATCCGTGCAGGAGCTGAGGTAAAAAAGGATGAATACGGGGATGAAGTAAGGCTCATGACAGAAGGAAGGGGGAAGAATCGGATAGAGGTATTCTGTGAATGCGGAGATATAAAAATCGATTCCGGAAGATAAGATTCATACAAGAAGGAGGGACAGGGACAGCCTGTCCCTGGGTACATTAGGAATATTTGACGAGATCCTCCTCGAACTGCAGAACCTGTGTCTCAAGGGAATTTAAGGAATTCTCAGGTATTGCATCAAACAGGAAAGAGATATCTTCCTTTACCTTTACAGCATTATACGGAACCTCCAGCGCAAAGTCGCTGTAGGCACGTATTTTATGAAAATACAGATTCGTATCCGGCTCTTCCCGGCCGTTTCGGCACATCCTATACATGACGGCGCAGTCTGCCGCATCGGTATCGGTACATTCTTTACAAATCCATTTTCCAAGATAATAATACATACCATTCACTTCGTATAAAAAACCTGGCAAATTTAAAATTTTTTCTTTCAGCATAGTAACCTCTCCTTTTAAAACTGCAGCGGCTTACTGCAGCCCGCCTTTTTAAATATAACAATAACAGAGAAACTCACAAAAGACAAGACGGCACATATAATATAGAAGGGTATAGAAGGTTACTGTGAACACAGAGAACAGTATCCATAGAAGGGAGAGACTGTAATGCCAGATAATAATAGTCAGAATCAAAACCGTAACAATGAACAGGAGGATATGATCTTTCTTCCGGAGTCACCGGATACGCCGCCGTTTGGACCGCCGGCAGGGACAGAAACACCTCCGCAGCTTACTGAGCCGGCGGCGCCGGGAGAGGAGCCGGGGACCCCGCTTCCTACCCCGACGCTTCCTGGACCGCCGGAGTTTCCGGGAGCGCCTGTTCGTCCGGTATTGCCGATTGGTCCGATTACGCCGGGAACCGGACAGAGGCCGCCGATTGCGATTTATCCAATCCCTATTATACCGAGACCGGAACCGGACGTGCCGGAGCAGGGGTATTGTACGATTCGTTTTCTTCATGCTGCTGTCGGTTACGAAGCGCTGAATGTATATATAGGAAACAAACCGGTTGTAAACCGTTTGTCCTATGGGGAGGTTTCCTCTTATTTCATTGAGACGGACGAATTTAAAACCATAAATGTTGTGAGCGCAAGAGGGCGAAGGACACTGATTGCAAGTGAGACATTTTTCTTCGGGGAGGAGGATGTATATACGATAGCCTTTGTAAATGGGCTGAACGGACTTTATATGTATCTGGTGCCGGATATGCCATGCATGATAAAACGGGCAGGGCGATCTTGTGTAAGGGCCGTAAATCTGTCTTACAATTCTCCGGCTCTCGATATGACAGTACAAAATGGCTCCATACGATTTGAAGACCTGAGGTTTAAGACCGTATCTGCATATAAGCAGATTCAGCCTGGAACACAGGAATTTTATGTCACAGAGACATTAAGCGGCGCTTCTGTTTTTCAGCTTATGCATGAAATTGGGGAAGGGAAAATGTATACGGTATATATTATTGGGGACGCCTATGGAGCGCCGGATATGACAGGGATAATCACAGAGGATTATTCTCTTCTGCTTGACTGAAAAATGAATTATCAATAAGGAGCTGTATTTCTGTTAGAAATTCCTCCGGGCATACAGTATCCCGGTTGTCAATTTTATAAATTTCAAAAGGCTTCCCGGCTAATGGGAGGTCTTTTTGTTCTGCATAATCAAGCAGCTCGCGGACACGCAAAGCATTCTGTTCATAATTGCCTCTGTAATGACAGGAGAGATACTTCCCTGCAGGAAGAACAAAATCACATTGTTCGGCCGTTTGTTCTAATACAAAAAAGACAGAGGTATATACATTTGGGATTCCCCGATTTAATTCCTCCATAGAAAAAAATGCGCCGATAGTCTGGGTGCCGAAGTCATACACTTTGTTTTCATGTTTTTTGTGAAGCTTTTTAATAAGAAAATCCATTTCCTCATCTCTAGTAATATATTCGCTTAACTGTACACAAGGGCGTCTGGGGCAGTCCTTGATGGAGAATGTTCCGGCAGGAATTGTAAGCAGAGCAGCCAGATCTGCAATCCGTGCTCGGATGATTTTTTTCCGTTTTTTCAGTTCTTTTATGCGGGTTTGAAGAAGCAGATGTTCCTCATGAAGCAGTCTCAATGTGTTGCAGACGCTTTGCTCTTCCAGATACTTTTTAATTTGTTCCATGGAAAAATCCAGTGAGCGCAGATCCCGTATCATATTCAGCTTATACAGCTCCTTCAGGCTGTAGAGACGGTAGCCGTTTGTATCCCGTTTAGGCTTTAAAATGCCCAGCCGTTCATAGTATCGGAGTGAATCCGGACCAATGTTGTAAAGCTTTGATATTTCGCTTATCTTATAATAATTTTTCATAAAACTCCTTTTTCAAATTCCTTAAAAAATAATGCTTGACCTTAGTATTATACCAGGGTTTAGGATAAAAAAGAAGTAGCTGCCAGAATTGTTTATGGGAGATGGAGTATAGGATGAAATTAGAGGGTAAGTCTTTAAAGCATGATTTTTTTAAATTTATTCTGCCGGCAGTGGCGTCCCAGTGGGTATTCGCTCTGTATACAATGGTGGACGGTATGTTTGTGGCAAGAGGAGTATCGGAGACGGCTCTGGCGGCAGTTAACATAGCTTCTCCCTTTGTGACAGGAATGTTTGCATTATCCCTTACCTTTGCTGTAGGGACGTCGACTATGGTTGCCTTATTGTTCGGGCAGAACAAGACGCAGGAGGCAAGGGAAGTTTTTTCACAGAACATGGCAGTACTGACGACGCTGTCTTTGCTCATTACAGCCGGAGCGCTGGGAGGTCTTACGGGCTTTGGGAAATTTCTGGGTGCAACGGAAGTGACGCTGCCTTATGTAAAAGAGTATATCGCTACAATTGCGCCCTTTGCAGTCTGCTTTATTTTATCCTATTCCTTTGAGATATTAATCAGCACAGATGGTTATCCGGCGCTGGCCACGGTAATTGTAAGCCTTGGAGTTGTGCTGAACTGTATACTGGATTACCTGTTTGTAATGGTATTGCATAAGGGGGTGTTCGGAGCGGCGTTTGCCACAGGCGTTTCTCAGACAGTGGTTATTGTATTTTATCTGAAACATTTTCTGGGGAAGAAAGGAACCATCAAATTCTGCAGACATCCCTTCCGTCCGGCGCTTATTCTGCGGGAGATAAGAAACGGCTTTCCGTCAGGCATTACGGAGCTTTCAGCGGGAATTATTACCTTTGTGTTTAATCAGGCGATTATCAAGTATTTAAATGAAGACGCCATTGTCAGTTATTCTATTATTGCCTATGTAAATGCTATTGTTGTCATGTCTATGGTGGGGGTGGCGCAGGGATGCCAGCCGTTAATCAGCTATTATTATGGAAAAGGAGAAAAAGATAAATGCCGCCGGCTTCTTAAGTATGAGCTTTGCACGGTTGCCGCGGCGTCGGTGTTTGCCGCAGGCGTCTGTTATTTTCTTGCAGATAGGATTGTGGGGATTTTCATATCAGAGGAGCTTACGGTCCTTCGCAGATATTCGGCAGAGGTGTTCCGCGTTTTCATTCTTTCCTTTTTGTTGACAGGCTATAATGTGGCGGCTGCAGGATATTTTACTGCGATAGAAAAATCAGGAACAGCAGTTACGATATCCTTGGGGCGCGGACTTGTGATCCTTGTAATCAGCATGGTAATTTTAACAGCCCTGTTTGGAGGAAAAGGTATCTGGTGGGCGGCCGCGCTTTCAGAAGCAATGTGCCTTATGATGTCGGTATGGTTCATGAAAAGATATATAAAATAATTGAAAAACCGCTGTCTGCCTGTATATACAGGAAACAGCGGTTTTTTTTCAGGGGGTAACTAAAACGCCAAAGTAGGACAGTATGATACATGCGGCCATAATAATGAGAATCAGCTTAGAGGAACTCATCTTTAGTTTACCTAACAGCCAGTAGCAGATACCTACAACAAGGATTGAACCAAACCTTGGAATAATCGCGTCCAAAAATGTAGCCTGCAAGTCAAATTCCGTCCCCAATATCTGGAAGGTGCCGAACTTCACTTTTACCATAGACGCAATCATGGCGCCGACTACAGAGAGACCTAAAATGGAAGCAGCGCTTGTCAGCTGTTTCAATTTTCCGCTTAAAGTAGTCACGAGATTGATACCTTGCTTGTACCCTAATTTCATCAGGTATGGACGAAGGCCGAACATAACGAAGAACAGCCATATTTCCCATATAATGATTCCCACATAGCTTCCGGCTAAGGCCGTTGTTACGGCGATTGAGCCGAAAATAGTGGCAAGAACACTGGTAAACAGGGTGTCGCCGATTCCGGCGAAAGGTCCCATCAGGCTGGATTTAATGCCGGCAATCGTATCAAAACTTTCCTTTCCCAGTTCTTCTTCTATTGCGATATCCATACCTAAAATTACATTGGTCAGATTGGGCTCACAGTTAAAAAATACGCTGTGTGTTTCATAAGCCTTCAGACGTGCTTCCTCGTCATCTTTATATAATTTTTCAATTACTGGAGACATGGTTGTTACATAGCCGCCGGTCATCATTTTTTCATAGTTCCAGGATAAAGAGCGGTTCCAGGACCAACGGTAAGAAAGCTTTCTCAAATCGGAATCTGTAAATTGTTTACTCATCATAATCCTCCTCTGTTTCTGTACTGACTGTGATTAGGTGCGCTGCTTTACTCTCTCTTTGATATACAATCAATGCCAGTGCAAGTCCAATCAGAGCGACTGCGATTGTACTAGCAGAAAAGCATGCCACAAGGACAAAGCCGATAATCAGATACTGAATATTTTCTTTGACCGGCAGATATTTTAACAGGATACTGAATCCAATTGCAGGGAACATAGCGGCAGCAATGGACAGCCCGCTGCTCAGCCATACCGGCATGATTGCATTGATAGACTCTACTAAGGAAGGACCAAGCACTAAACAGATAAATACGGGAATCATCCGGGATAAGGACCAGCAGAGGATACCAAGCCGGTTGCTTCTTGAAATTCCTTTCGGATCACCGATAGCAGCGTATTTGTCAACTCTGTGTTGAAAGTATGTATTGATAAAGCGTCCGATCACATCAATCTGTACCGTCAGAGTTGCAACGGGAATTCCGATAAGAGCAATCGTAGAGTCCATTTGCGCCGTACTTCCGGCCAAAGCTACAACGATGATTGCTGTAACCGGATAATTAGGGATGGACGCGCCTCCGAACATTCCCAGTCCCAGAGCGTAGGATTGGAGCGTTCCGCCTACCAGTAATCCCAGCTCAGGGTTGCCGGTGACAACGCCGGCAAAGATTGCAGTCGGGATAATTCCGCTGGGCAATAAATTAAATGTCATCTGGTCTACCTGTGACAAACCGGCCCAGATTGTCAGAAGTATGATTTGTATTGCTGTCATAATTAAACCTCCTTTTGTTTAATTCGTTAAATTTTATAATCTAATTATACAGAAAGAAAATGAAAAGTCAATACAAATATAAAAATAATTATATACAAATATAAAAATATTGATTGCAATTTGTAAACTCAGTATGTATAATAGGATAAAACATATAAAATAAACAGGAGGGCAGACAATATGATTATTTCAGGAAACAATGTTTGGATTAATGAAGAGTTCATTCCGTCTTCCATTGTCATTGAAAACGGAAAAATCAAAAGCATTTTACCAAAAACAGAAAAATGTGATATTGATTATCAGGACAATTATATTATTCCAGGGATGATAGACGTTCATACACATGGATATGGAGGCGGGGATGCATCGGATGGAAATCCAGACACGATTAGAAAGTGGGCGGAGTATCTACCGAAAGAAGGAGTTACTGCTTTTCTTCCCGGAACCGTTACCAGATCAGAGGAAAGAATTATGCAGGCGCTGCGTACTATTGCAGGTGTAATAGCGGAAAAACCAGAAGGAGCACAGATATATGGAATCTTTCTTCAGGGACCCTATACATCTCATGAATATCCGGGAGCCTACGATCCGTATCTGATTAGGAAACCAGATGTCGAGCAGTTTAAAAGGTTTTGTGATGCGGCGGAGGGCCATATAAAGAGAGTGGGGCTGGCAGTAGAAAAAGACGAGGGTCACAGGGTACTTAAATATGCAGTCCGAGAGGGAATCAAAGTGAGTATAGGATTTTCCGGCTGCAGCTACGAAGAAGCGGTGCAGGCGGCAGATGAAGGGGTTACAGGCGTAACACACTGCTTTAACGCAATGAATCCGTTGAGGCATCGCGAGCCGGGACTTCCGGGAGCCGCTCTTACAACGGATGCTCTATATACGGAAGTAATTGCAGACGGTATTCACATTCATCCTGCGGTTATAAATTTGATTGGAAAAATGAAAGGGAAAGACAGGCTGATGACAATTACGGATTCCTCCAGATATAAAGGGCTGCCGCCAGGATATTACGAATCCATAGACAGAAAGGTGACAATCGGTAGGGACGGCGTGGGGAGACTTCCCGACGGGAGGCTTGCCGGCTGCTGCATTACGATGGCTGAATCTGTGCGGAATCTGAAGGAGCTTGGAAAGCTTTCACTGGCGGCGGCTATTAATTCAGCTACAATTAATCCGGCGGCCATGCTTGGAATAGGCGATAGAAAAGGCCTGATAAAAGAAGGATATGATGCAGACATAGCAGTTTGTGATGCAGGATATGGCGTTGTGCAGACATATTGCCGCGGAAAAAAGATGATTTAATCTTTAGGGAGGAGCAAAGATGGCTAACGATACAATAACTATGTATGATTACATATTGGAAGAAAAGAATGTGCTGGCTGACAGCATCGAAAAGGTCAGAGAAATCTGGGCAGAAGTGGCAGAGATATTAAGCAGCAGAACGATTGATGAGATTATCATCTGCGGTTCTGGAACATCCTACCATGCCGGGTTTTCAACAAGAACATTTATTGAGGAAGTGACAGGAATAAGGACAAGAGCGGAATATCCGTCCATATTTGTTGATCAGCAGAAGATATACAGTAAAAATACTTTGTTTTTAGGGGTTTCCCAGGGAGGCAACAGCATTTCCACAATGCAGGCGGTAAAAAAAGCCAAAGAGGGAGGTCTTATTACGGTAGGGATCAGTGAAAACACGGAGGCAAGAATTTTCGAATTTTCAGATTATAAAGTATTGATGAACTGTGGGTCAGAGCTGAGTGTTGCTAAGACAAAGGGGTATATTGTTTCTCTTGCAATATTATTTTTGTTCGGCATGGAATATGCAAGGGCTTTGGGTAAACTGGACGCTTCAGGGTATCATTCATATAAAGAGGATTTGAGAGAAACTGCGGCTAATTATGATCAGATTATTAAAAGGGGTACGGAATGGGTACAGTGTATTTCTGCAGAGCTTCTAAAGGCCCGGCGGATTGTTGTATTAGGATATGAGAATAATTATGCAACAACGCTGGAAGGCGCGCTGAAGCTGCTGGAGTGCATGCGTTTTGGAGTTTATGGATATGAGATCGAGGAGTTCTGCCACGGAATATATAATTCTATTAATGATAAAACGCATCTGATTTACATTGCTCCGCCGGGGAATCGGCAGGAAAGAATACCAGTAATCTGTAATTTAACGCAGCAGACGACAGCGCATCAATATGTAATATTTAATGAGATGGAAGGATACCATGCGTCTGAAAAAGATTGTCAGATACAGTTTGTTGATCACAAGTATTTTAATGTATTAGAATATATAATACCAATACAGATCATTGCTTCAAAATTGCCCTATAAGCTGGGAATAGATCCTTTTCTTGCGTCGGATACAAAGTTTCATCAGAAGGCCGGAAGCAAATAGTGGAGATGTAATGAAATAAAGAATTGTTTTGTTATGTAAATATATGTACATTTTATAAATTATGTATTATACTTTCCTTTAGAATAGGTTGTAAATGCATACAGATAAAGAAAAGGACAAACGGTATGAAGCAAAATGATTTATTGTACATTAAAATCGAGAATCATATTATCGAAAAAATCAAAGACCGGACTTACAAGGAGAATGATAAGCTGCCTACGGAAAGCGAACTGTGCGAGCAGTTTGGAGTAAGCAGGATGACGGTTCACAAGGCTTTGTCTAATCTGGCGGATAAGGGATATATAAAAAGAATACCGGGAAGCGGCAGTTTTGTCAAACTTACGAATATTGAGAGGCAGCTTCCGCTGATGCAGTCTTTTTCAGAGGAACATTCAAAATATGGGGAGATCGAATCAAAGTTAATACAGTATTCTGTTCTCAAGGCAAGCTTTTGCCCTGCTTTATGCAGGCATATTGAGGTTGATCCGGAAGAATTTATCCATTATTTTGTACGCATAAGAGTATGCGACGGACAGCCGTTGGCGTTAAGCTATAATTATGTGCTTGTAAAAGTAGTACCTTCACTGAATGTCCATGCACTGGAAAAGTCATTTTACGCTTATCTGGAAAAAGATTTAGGATTGGTTTTAGGGTATAATGAAACAATTGTGAGAGTTGTGCAGCCGGATAAGGAAGTGAAAAAATATCTGGAAGTACACGAGAATGAGCCGGTGGTACTAAGCAGCCATGTATCATATCTGGCAGATGATATACCGTTTGAATATACAGAAACATACTATATATCGGACAAATATTCTTTTAAGTATAATGCATACAGACATTAGCGTTAAAGGAGGAATTTGCTGTGTTGTCTATTATTTTATGCTCTCATGCCGGACTGGCGGAGGGACTGAAAAGCTGCGCAGAAATGATTTGCGGCGATCTTGAAAAGCTTGTAAGCATTACTTTCTGTGAAAAGGATTCGCCTGAAGAGCTGGTAAAAAGGATCAGGAAGGAATACGATTCATTTGCGGAGGAGGGAGATGAGGTGGTCGCTTTGGTTGATCTTTTTGGAGCAACGCCTTTCAACTGCTGTGCACAAGCTTTGTCGGATACGGATACGATGATTGTAACGGGGATGTCTTTGCCGCTTCTTTTGGAAATTCTTATGGGGAGAGAAAACCCCGGAAATTATAAAGAATATATATCGGAATGTGTGAAAAATGCAGAAGGAAGCCAAAAAGCTGTAGATTTAAGCGAGATTTAAAAGCAGAACAGAATAATCCGTGCACCGGGAGACTGTGCACGGATTATTTTTATAAAAGCGCCATAAAATCGACTGCCTCTTCAGTTGGAATCATCTGCGCGGTAAAATGGACGCCATAGCTGCTTAGAAGCTTAAAATTATCCTCATCTGTTTTATCAATACTGACGGATTTACGAATGATCCGTGTGTTCTTACCGCCGGACATATTGCCTACGGTTACCTGTTCCAGCCTGCAGCCTTTTTCCATAGGTCTAAAATAGTTTCCGGTCCTTTGACTATAATGAAGATTCGGTCATCCCCATATTTTTCCGCAGAAAGGTTTTCAGAAGCCTTTTCCGTGGACAGGATACTCAATTTAGTTCCGGTGGGACATGCCATTTTCAGAAGCTTTTTCTGCAGATCATTTTTAACGGCTTCATTGTCAATCACCATAATCCGGGTGGCGTTTAGCGTTCCCTTCCACAAAGCGGCAACCTGACCGTGAATGAGTCTTTCGTCGATCCTTACATTTACAATTTTTTGCATACGAACCTCCTTTGTAAAGTTTAAATTTGTAAAAGTATATAAAAATAAATAAATTATTATATACAAATATAATACACCATGTTATACTAAAAATAAAGAGTTTTTTAAATAATAACATGAAAAGAGGGAAAAATATGAAGATTATAGTAAATGCGGATGATATGGGATATACAAAGGGCGTGTCCGAGGGAATTGTGGAAGGATATAAAAAAGGCGTTATTTCTTCGACGACAGTTATGTGCAATATGCCTTATGCAGAAAAGGTTCCGGAATTGTTAAAAGAGTGCGAGGGGCTTGGTACAGGCGTGCATCTGACGCTGACATGCGGGAGGCCCTTGACAAAGCCTGTAACATTGACGGACAAAAATGGAAAATTCCTGAAATACAGAGAATTTTATGCCAGAAGGGTTGATGCAAAAGAGGTGTATGAAGAATTTAGAATGCAGATTGAGAAATTTATTGACCTGTTTCATTGTCTGCCTACCCATATGGATTCGCATCAGGGTGTACATGACAGTGTGAGCATTTTGTTAGAGGAGCATCCTGAATGGAAGGAGAACCATAACGTACAGGAAATTTACGAGGTGTCTCTCAAGCTGGCAGGAGAATATAAGCTTCCCGTAAGAAGAGCCTGCAGATATCAATGGATAAACGGCTATCATGGAAAAAATGCTACAAGTGATAAATTTATAGAATTGCTGGAGGAAAACCAAGGAAAAGATCTGGAACTTATGGTACATCCGGGATATTGCGACCTTGAGCTGTACACAAAGAGCTCCTATAATACAGAAAGGCTCAGGGAGCTTGCAGGACTATGTGATCCGAAAGTACTGGAATACATAAAAGAGCGCCGCATTCAATTAGTACATTTTTAAACAACAGAAAATCAGTTTGGCTGCAAAGGAGGAAAAAATATGGTTTCACAGAAAGTAACAATTAAAAATCCGTCGGGGCTTCATGCAAGGCCTGCATCAGTTCTGGCGCGGACAGCGGGAGAATGCCGCTCTAATATAATGATTATATACGGAGAAAAGAGGATTCAGGCAAAAAGTATTTTAAACATTATGTCGGCTGCCGTAAAAACAGGTGCGGAAGTAGAGATCCAGTGCGAAGGTGAAACGGAGGAGAAAGATTTAAAGGCAATCGTGGGTTTGATTGAAAGCGGATTAGGAGAACAATGATGGAAGAGGTGTATGTTGAAAAGACGGTCTCAAGAGGAATTGCAGTATCGCCGGTATATAAATACCGGGAGCCGGTGCTTTCTCCGGAAACAGGAAGTATTACGGAGGAGGAAATACCAGGAGAAAAGAAAAAATTCGAAGACGCAAGGGACAGGGTTCTTAAGGGGCTGTCCCCCCTTGCGGCAGAAAGCGAGATTTTTGCCGCACATCTGGAGATCGCGTCGGATTTTATGCTGCAGGACAGTGTAAATGCAAAGATTTCAGAATGTAAGAATGCACAGACGGCAGTAAAGGAAACAACGGATGAACTTGCAGCAATTTTTGCAGCTATGGACGATACATATATGAAGGAACGGGAGGCTGATATTAGAGATATTGGGAAGCGCCTGCTGGCAGAGCTTAAGGGAATCAGACATTCGGATTTAGGTTCTCTTACGGAAGAGGTTATTGTTGCGGCAAAAGATTTGTACCCCTCCGATACGGTGAAAATTACCCCAAGGTTTGTAAAAGGCATTATTACGGAAGAGGGCGGAATTACCAGTCATGTATCTGTTATAGCGAAAAGTATGGACATTCCGATATTGGTCGGTGTGAAAGGAATCTTGGACAGGCTTAAGGAGGGAAAGACAATCTGTATGGATGCAGAAAACGGCGTGATTGTTTTAGACCCGGATGAAACAGCTCTGGAAGAATATAGGAAAAAGAAAGAGGAATATAAAAAAGAGTATCTGCGTGTAGAAAGTCTTAGAAATACACCTGCGGTAACAAAGGGGGGAAAACGGATTTTCCTGTGTGCAAACGTAGGAAATATTGTAGATTTGAAACATGCGCTCGCGATGAATATAGATGGTATCGGATTGTTCAGAAGTGAATTTTTATACATGGAAAATAATCATTTCCCGACAGAGGAAGAGCAATATCGGGTATATAAGGAAGCGGCAGAGCTGTGCCCCCAGGGAGTCACCATAAGGACGCTGGATATCGGGGGAGACAAAGAGCTTTCGTATTTTCCATTTAACAAAGAAGATAATCCCTTTCTCGGATGGCGGGCCATCCGGATTTCCCTGGACATGAAGGACATGTTTAAGACGCAGCTTCGTGCAATCCTTCGTGCAAGCGCTTACGGACATGTAAGAATTATGTTCCCTATGATTATTTCCCTGGAGGAGCTGCGGGAAGCGAAGAAAGTTGTAGAAGCGTGCAAAAACGAACTGCGGCGGGAGAGCGTTGACTTTGATACGGACATTGCACTTGGAATGATGATGGAGACTCCGGCAAGCGTTTTTCTGGCAGAGGAATTCGCAAAAGAGGCGGATTTCTTCAGCATTGGGACAAATGATCTGACCCAGTATATTTTAGCGGCAGACAGGGGAAATGAGAAAATTGCAGATAAATATGATTATTTCCATCCTGCGGTTTTGAAGGCGGTTGAACAGATCATCTGTGCAGGACACAGGGCGGGGATACAGGTAGGTATGTGCGGTGAGATGGCGGGGGATGTTCAGGCGGTGCCGGTTTTACTGAAGCTTGGCCTGGATGAATTCAGTATGTCGGCGGGCTGTATCGATTATGTAAGAGAGCAGATTTTAAATGTATAATGGAAGGACCTGACTGCGCTGTGTTTTGGTATTTTGATGGGCGGGGTGAGATTTGGTATTTGCCAGATGTGGGGCGTATGTTATAATAGAAAAGGAAAACACCGTTAAAGCTTGTCAGAAGGGAGGTTCATATGACTGGTTCTGAAAGAAGAGATGGAATCCTTCGAATGATACGCAAAAGCAGCGCGCCCGTATCTGGCAAAAAGCTTGCTGCCGCCTATGAGGTGAGCCGCCAGGTTATTGTACAGGACATTGCGCTGCTCCGCGCGTCCGGTTACGATATCATTTCTACAAACAGGGGATATATTTTAAACACGCCTTCAAAGGCGGAAAGAGTTTTAAAAGTGCAGCATACGGACGGACAGGTGGAGGAGGAGCTGTATGCAATCGTGGACTTGGGGGGATGCGTGAAAAATGTGATGGTCAATCACAGAGTATACGGACATATAGAGGCAGGACTGCACATAAGTTCAAGGCGGGCGGCTGCGGAATTCATGGAGGATATCCGCCGCGGAAAATCCAGCCCCCTTAAGAATATCACGTCCGGTTACCACTATCACACTATCAGCGCAGACAGCGAAGGAATATTGGATATGATAGAGGAAATGCTTCGGGAGAAGGGGTTTCTGGTTGAATGATCAGGAACTGCATATCCGCATCCAGAGCAGATGAAGCAGATAAGCGCCTGTGATGGCAGCGCATATATAGACAGCGATTCCGGCATTATTTCCCAGAAGAAGGGCGATGTGGCGGAATACTTTTTGCGTCATGGGGTAGCGGGGGCTTATATAAAACATGTTAATGGTTCCGTAAGGGTAAAAAGCAAGGTTGCATAAGGTTGCAATCAGGCAGCAGGACAGATAAACTGCAGTAGCGCCTGTAAAATCCCGGAAGGATGCAGCATCCTTGTTTATACAGCCGGCATAGATTCCAAGAAGGATTAAAAGGACATGCCAGGCGTAGGAGTGAAGGGTGAGAGGGAGATAAGCATGGTGCAGGCCGCTTGTGTCAAAAAAGGTAAAAATGCCCGCAAGAAGCCCATAATCCATAAGGAAGGTAATAAGAACCCTGCGGATTTTTATTGAGGATATGAAGGATAACAGCAGACATATATACATGGGGATACTGCAGAGCTGGAAAGGAAAATACCACCAGTTATACTGTCCGCCGCCTAAACGGTAAGTAAGGCACCACTGTTTCCAGAGTTCCGTCAGGAGCATGAGGAGCCCGCAATAAAGAAAAAATTTTTTATGTTTATACATACAAAACCTCCCTTATAAAGTGTGTGTGGGATTATAATTATTATACCATCCGGAGGGTGAAATGTGGTATAATATACGCTGGTCTGAGAAAAAAGACACAGATGAGGAGTAACTTGACATGAAGACAAAAAATGCATTAATGTTGATTTTAACCGCATTTATCTGGGGAACTGCATTTGTTGCCCAGAGTATGGGAATGGACTATCTTGGACCGTTTACTTTTAACGGGGTGAGAAGTATTATCGGAGGAATCGCTCTTTTGCCGTGTATTGCGATGTTAAATAAGATAAACGGAGCATCCGGGAAAACAGAAGGGAACAGGAAGGATTTAATCATGGGCGGCGCTGCCTGCGGGATACTTTTGTTTACGGCAAGCAGCCTTCAGCAGGTGGGAATTCAGTATACAACAGCCGGAAAGGCAGGGTTTATTACCGCGTTTTATATTGTAATTGTTCCGGTTCTGGGAATTTTTCTTAAAAAGAAAATAGGATGGAAGGTATGGCTTGCAGTGGCTCTTGCACTTGCAGGACTTTATTTCCTGTGTATAACAGAGGAGTTTGCGGTAGGAAAGGGGGATATCCTGATTTTTCTGTGTGCTCTTGTTTTTTCTGCCCATATTCTGGTGATTGACCATTTTGCGCCGAGAGCAGACGGTGTGAAGATGTCCTGCATCCAGTTTTTTGTGTGCGGTTTTGTATCGTTCCCTTTTATGTTTTTGCTGGAGACGCCGAGAATCAGCGCCATGCTTGATGGTATAATTCCGCTTTTGTACGCAGGAGTGTTATCTTGTGGAGTGGCATATACTCTGCAGATTGTTGGACAGAAGAATGTGAATCCAGCGGTGGCATCTCTCATTTTGAGCCTGGAATCTTGTTTTTCCGTTCTTGCAGGATGGCTCGTTCTGGGTGAAAGGCTGTCAGTAAGAGAAGCGTCAGGGTGTGCGCTCATGTTTGCGGCAATTATACTGGCGCAGCTGCCGGATAAGAGAAAAGAATAGAAGGAGAAATAAAAATGAAATTTGTAGTACAGAGAGTTACTGAAAGTGAAGTGAAGGTGGACGGTGAAACACTGGGGAAAATCGGGAAGGGATTTATGGTTCTAGTCGGGGTGTCAAATTCCGACACAAAAGAAACCGCAGACAAAATGGTAAAAAAGTTGCTGGGACTTCGTATTTTCGAGGATGAACAGGGGAAAACAAATCTGTCTTTAGACGCAGTGAACGGAGAGCTTCTGCTGATATCCCAATTCACCCTGTATGCGAACTGTAAAAAAGGAAACCGTCCAAGCTTCATAGAGGCCGGAGCGCCGGATATGGCTTCCGATATGTATGAATATATTATCGGGAAATGCAGAGAACAGGTGAAAGTAGTAGAGCGGGGACAATTCGGAGCGGATATGAAGGTAAGTCTGGTGAATGACGGTCCGTTTACCATAATCCTGGATTCGGAGACATTATAAAAAGGGACAGGGTATTTTCAATCTGGGACGTAGTAAAATTAATTTTACTACGTCCCCAACTTATTAGTCAATCTAATTAATATCTAATAAATTTTCCTAAAAAAATTATTAAAAAATAAAATATTCATTGACATATATTGTAAATATTCCTAATGTATTAATTAGTCATCTAATTAATTGCTTTATTTCAATTTTGGTTACAGGAGGAAATAATATCATGCTGTTTGGAGAGGACGGTTCGGCAGTCATGCTTTTAGAGCAGGTGAGCCATCTGAGCCGATATCATGCCATGAAAAAAATGGAAGCGTTGGATTTGAAGCCGGGACAGGTGGGTATCCTTTTTATATTGAACAGCGAAGGAAGCATGTCCCAGAAGAAGCTGGCTGAAAGGATAGGAATTACCCCGCCGTCGATGACGGCGGCAGTCAAAAAGCTGGAAGGCAGAGGATATATTGTAAAAGAAGCTGACATTTCGGATCAGAGGGTTTTTAAGATCGGTCTTTCACATAAGGGAAGGGAATGTATTGAGAGCTTGAAGGGCATTATGGATGAGATTGAAGAAAATGTCTTCAGGGGTATTACCCATGACGAGAAGCTGTTTCTTAGAAGGCTGCTATTTGAGATGAGAAAAAATCTTATGGACCATAAGGAGCTGCGTGGACTGGATATGTGTTCGGTTATGGAAAAGACACGTCCGCCCATACCTCCGGAGGACAAATAAAAAAAAGGAAAGGAGACCTGCAGATGAGAAAACTGTTTAATTTTATGAAACCCTATGCCGGCTCGGTATTTGCAATATTATGTGTGCTTATGATACAGGCATACTGCGAGCTGTCGCTTCCGACCTATACCTCAAATATTGTAAATATCGGAATCCAGCAAAGCGGAATCGATGAGAATGTACCGAAGACGATTTTGGAGGAGGATCTTAAGAAGCTTCTGGCTTTTATTCCTTCGGATGAACAGAAAACGGTACAGGAGGCCTATGAGGAAGGAAAATATGATGCATACCACTATACCGGTGATAGGGAAGGTGTGATTCTGAGGCTTAAGGAGGATATCCTTAATGATAAGAAGAAGCTTAAGGAGCTCTCAGATATCCTGACAAAGCCTATGATGCTGGTATCCGGTTTTAATTCTGAAAGCGATATGACGAAGCAGATGA
>CAOJQZ010000046.1 GCA_948441955.1 uncultured Lachnospiraceae bacterium
TTACTTCATACCAGCCATCCGCTTTCAGCATTTTGATAACTTCCCTTGATGAATAACTTCTCATTAGTATTTCCTCCTGACAATAATATGATAACACATATAAAAATATTTGTCAATGAGAAAACAAATATTTTTATATGTGTCAAGAAAGGAAGATAAATATGGCAAAAATATGCCCGATATGCGGGAAAGAATTTGAAGGTAATAGAAAATATTGCAATAAAGAGTGCTCAAAAAAAGGATATTATTTAGTACAAGCCCGGCGCATAGAGAATAAGAAAAAAGCAAAGCAGGCATCTGCTGTTAAAGATAACAGACTACAGATAATTGCAAAAGAAGCACGGAAGGCCGGCATGAGCTATGGCCAATATGTTGCGCTGCAGAATCATGCGGCGTCCTTCAGGAAGGAGAAACAGGCTTGAACCAGCACGAACAGAAGAAACAAAAGAAGAGATTTTTGTATGATGATATGGAAACAAGGATATCCGAAACAGCAGAAAAGGAATTCCGCCGTAAGGCCTATCCGGAGCAGGCTGAGCCTATCCGGGATATGCTGACAGTAAAGAGGAATCTAATCTTCCTGCAGAATCATGCAAGCCTTCTGGATGGATGGGAATCTGAGACGATCAGAAGAATTACAGCGAGGGTAAAAGAGGAGAGTGAGTGAAATGCCAAATGTAAGGCCGTTGAATAAAGATAAATACAACATCAGCAAGCACAGATTTCTGGAGCTCTACCATTTTTGCATGCAATATAAGGAGTGGAAGGCCGAGCTTCAGGCTCTCACAGACACAGTTAAGGCTATCGGATACTCTGAAGAAATAAAAGGCAGCAGCATAAAGAGTGCGACAGAAGAGCTGGCAATGAAGCGGGAAGAGCTCAGACAAAAGTGCAAATTAATAGAACAAACGGCCATTGAGGCAGATCCAGAGCTGTATCAATACATTATAGAGGGAGTGACGGAAGAATATGCTTCGTATAAATATCTGAGTACTGTAATGAAAATACCATGCAGCCAAAATACCTACTACGAAAGAAGAAAAAAATTCTACTGGTTATTATCCAGAAAAAATAATAAAATTTATTAAAGTTTGTGAATCACAGGACAAGATTCCGTGTTATTATGTTATCATCGAGAAGCGAAAGGAAGGAACCTTAGCTTCTCTCCACACACATTACGAAAAGGCATTCTGAGGCTGTCAGAGTGCCTTTTCTTGTTGAAAAATACCGGGATATGGAATATTATGGAAATAGATTTCAATGATAATTTGTGTGTGGAGGAAATATAATGAAAAGAACATCTGTTTTGAATTTTAATTTGGTATACTATAAAAAAGAAAAAGAAGAACCGTTATTAAAATATTTTGACTCGATATTTATGCCGGCTATGTCATCAGGAATCGTAAGAGAAAAAGGAGATGCTAAGTATTTTTTGATGGATGTGGATATAAAAAAGGCAGAGGATGGAGAGTATGTGTTAACGGGATTGCTGGTAAAGAAAACAATACTTGAAGTTAAATCGGACATTGATGAGCAAGGGAAACTTGTTGAGAAGGATGAAAGATATCCGACTGCTCCTTTTTCTATGTTTATAATTTATCTGAAAAATCATAGAATGCTTTTTATAGAAAACCAAAAAGGCAGTCCCGATATAAGAAGTTTTAAGGCAACTGTGAAGTATATAATTAATAATTATGTAAATAGGAAAAATAATGAATTAGAAAAAGAGGGAAAGGAAGAGCTACCTATACCAATTTTAAATATAACCGGAATCCCTATTAGAAGCAAAATAGATGAAGCATTAAAGGATGTAATAAAAATTAGAGAACTGACGTTGAGATTTTATCCTTTGAATGGAGATATTGATTATAGTGGTCTTTTGGATGGTGTGGCAACGGATCTTCGGAAGAAGGTAGGATGCAAGAAAGGTGAGATTATACTTAAATCGCCTAAAAATATAAATGGTGTAGTTGATGTGGTTAGTCAATCAGCAGGTACAGTTGAGTCCATATTTAGTGTTACATATGGGGATAAACGAAAAGGTAAAATAAAAAATGATGAAATATCTGAGAATTTAGAAATGGATCTTTCGGGTGATAATCCTGATGAAGAGTTATCAGATGCCATTAAAAAGGGCAAAAAAATTTCTGGCATTACATATATAAGTAATGAGAATAGTACGATATATGAAAATCACAAATCACAAATAATTCCATTTACAAAAAGGAAATAACTCTTAAGGAAGTTGGATTAAATGAAAGCAGAGATTGACATAGGCATTGTTGAAAAATTGCTTAGAAAACAGTCCTCAAAGAAAATTATCTTGAAGTCTTTGGATGTATTTAAGATAACGAAAAACAAATATAAGAAACAAATAGGTATTTACATATTTTCTTTAGTGTTTGCCGCATTTGTAGGAATATCTTACGAAACAAAAGAGGTTATGGTTGATTCTTTACAGACAATATTGGATGCGATGTTAGGATTGTTTGGAATTGTATTTACAGGGTATGCATTTTTTCAAGCGTTAATTAATAAAGAGCTATTGATCAGAATGATTGCAAATATAGGCGAAGATACTCGTGAAACTGAAAAAAGCAAGTTACAGGAAACAAACGAGTCTTTTGTAGAATGTATGATGTTAAACTTATTAGCAATAATTACTAGTATATTCTTAAAAATAACTATAAATAGCCTGTCAAATGATTTTTTATTATTTGAAAATTTGCATGTTGATAACATTATAGCTACTGCATTAATATCAATATATTTTTATTTTATACTAATTGTTATATGGGAAATTAAAAGTTTTATATTTAATGTGTTTCAGTTATTTAATTTGCATGCCGGTACTAGAGTATTGGAATTATTTGAGGATGATGAAGAGGAATAAGTGTATGAGGTGCAGATGGCAGCAGTCAGATATGACTAGCTGCCATTTTTATAAAAATTTTTAAAAATCATCAAAACTTCTTGACATATGGTACACCATGCGATATAATATAATCAAGGAAGGAGGAAAAGCCGATGAAGAAAAAAACAAAGGAAAAAAATTAAGAGCTTCATAGAGTTGCTTACAAAGCTGTTAATCGCTGCGGCATCAGTGATAGTAGCAATTGCAGAACTTATAGAAGCTCTTGATTAGAGGAGAGGGAGAGAAATCTCCCTTCCTAAAAATATTATAACACATTGGCTTAAAGATAAACAGATGAAAAAAATAACGGTATATGATATGTTTCTGATTTTTGCAATTATTCTAAATATAGGAATGGGAAGGAGTATATACACATCGTCTATCTTGCTATGTGCCGGAATACTGGAATTGATTGATGTAATCCCAAAGATTACGAGGGCGTTCAGAAATGGCAGCAAGTAAACAGACATTACGCAATCAAAGATACCAGGAAAAAGCCGGATGGACATCAAAGTCTTACAAATTGAAGAAAGACCTTGTAGAGCAGTTTGCAAAAGCATGCGAAAAGAAGGGCGTAAGTCAGGCCGGGCAGCTAAGTAAGATGATGAAGGAATATATAGCATATGTAAATGAAGCGCAGTCAGATTAGTCAGGGCGCTTTTCCTGTAGACTAGATATGAATTGCGGAATACGGATTCGTAGGCAGGTTAAACAAATTAAATATTTTAAAGTATTTCAAATAAGGAAAATCTTAATAAATGCGTCTAAAATACGTATAATTTTATTGACAAATACGCATATTATACGCATAATAAAAATGTAACTAAACAACAGCTATTTTGGAGGTAGCCATAAATGAAGCGTAGAGATTTAATTAAGCTTCTTGAGAAGAAGGGATGGTATCTGAAACGGAATGGCGGCGGCCATGATTTATATACAGACGGTACAAGGATAGAACCCATTCCGAGGCATTCAGAAATAAACGAGAGGCTGGCGCAGGCAATTATCAGGAAGCTGGGGCTTTAGACTCAGTATCTTGGTATTCTCCTTATAAATGTTGTGGATGATACATGGGGTTAGGAGGATTTTTAGATGAATGGGAAAGGAGCATATCCGGTTATTTTAAAACGGGCTGCCGATGGATACTATGTGGAGATTCCTGATTTTGACATTGGGACCCAGGGAACTTCTATCGTGCATGCTATGGAAATGGCAAGGGATGCCATTGGATTAGTGGCAATTGATATGGAAGATGACGGAAAGAGAATTCCAGAGCCGTATACTGGTGATATTGTTAAGGAAGAGGATGATATTTTAACATTAGTGGACGTTGATTTTGCTGAATATCGAAGAAAAGTAGATAACCGGGCAGTCAAGAAAAATTGTACACTTCCTTACTGGTTGAGTGTAGAGGCTGATAAAAAGGGATTGAATTACTCGAGAGTTTTACAGGAAGCAATTATGAATATCCTCGGAATCAGCAGAAATACAGCGAATTAAGGCTCAATATGAAAAGGCGCCTCATTGCCGGGGCGTCTTTTCTAATGCAATTGAAAGAGCAAAGGCGGCAGCAGTCCCCCGAGACCAGCTGCCTTTTATAATACAGATATGAATTGAAGGTGGTGAAGTGGCAGGTTATGAGAACATAAAAAATAAAGGTTTTGATTATCGAAGCACGGGCGAACTACGGGAAATTAGTTCAAGAGGCGGTAAAGCAAGCGGTGAAATAAGACGTAGAAAAGCCAATTTCCGTAAAACTTTAAATACGCTTTTAACCACAGAAATAGATACAGATATAACATCGGTTTTAGAGGCTCTTGGTGTAGACAGCACTTTGGAATCAGCTATGCTGATGTCCATGATAAAAGCAGCGCTTGAAGGAGATGTCAAGGCTGCTTATTTTGTTGCACAATACGCCGGCCAGAGCGATAAACCAGAGGAAGACATTAAGAACCGCGAAGCGGATACAGAGCTAAAGCAGGCAAGAAAACAAGCTGTAACAGGCGAAAATGAGACAGAGGAGGCTCTTGATAAGCTGGACAGCATCCTAAAGGAGATGCGTGAGAATGCAATTAAGCAGGAAACAGAATAAATATATAGTTAATGCAACACACCGATGGAATATTAAATCCGGTGCAGTCCGTTCAGGTAAATCCTTTGTTGACACAGCGTTTGTTATCCCTTTCCGCATCAGGGAGAGAGCCGGGAAAGAGGGCTTAAATGTCATTCTTGGTGTATCCAAGGAATCTATAGAGCGAAATGTGTTAAAGCCAATGCGTGAAATTTACACAGATAAGCTCATAGGAATAATCAATAACCGAAATATAGCCAGAATATGCGGAGAGGATGTATATTGTCTCGGCGCCGAAAAAATCAGCCAGGTGGCAAAGATTCAAGGCTCTTCCATAAAGTATTGTTACGGTGATGAGGTTGCCAAATGGAACAAAGAAGTATTCCAGATGTTAAAATCCCGTTTGGACAAGCCCTATAGCTGCTTTGATGGTTCCTGTAATCCGGAGCATCCGACACACTGGCTTAAGGAGTTTTTAGACAATCCAGAGTTGGATATTTATCTGCAGCAATATACTATATTTGACAATCCTTATCTGCCGGAAGAATTTGTACAGCAGCTATGCAAAGAATATGACGGTACGATTTACTATGACCGTCTGATACTTGGCCTGTGGAAACGGGCAGAAGGAGCTATTTATAAAAAGTTTGCAGATTCGCCGGAATCATTTAAATGTGAGATTGTCAATCGCTGTTCTGAAGGTGCAGAAAAAAAGCAGTTTCGAAAAATAGATATTGTATCTATCGAGCTGGGCATTGACTTCGGAGGCAGTCAATCCGGACATTCCTTCGTGGCACGGGGATATACAGACAATTATAGAGATGTAATTGTGCTAAAATCAAAACGTATCATGAAGAAGGACGAAAAAGAGGATATAGATAGTAATATGCTGGATAAGTTGTTCTGTGATTTCATTCAGGAAGTTATAAATAAATATGCTGATTGCAGAAAACGCAACAGACGGATAGAGTACTGCAATGTAGAATCGGTATTCTGGGATAATGCAGAAACTGTTCTGGGAAATTCTATCAGGAATGCGGTGGAAAAGAGATTTCCGTGGATATCTGTAAAACCTGCAAAGAAAAAGACAATAAATGATCGCATCAGATGCACTGTCCGGCTCATGGGAGCAGGGCGGTTTTTTATTACAGACGATTGCGAATCGCTTGAAATTGCGCTTTCGGATGCTGTTTGGGACAAGGAAGTCACGGATAAGGACGAGCGTCTGGATGACGGAAGTACAGATATTGACAGTTTGGATGCATTTGAATATACGATAGAACGAGATATGAAGTACCTGATACAAGAGGTGGAAGATGATTAAGGGATTTAGTAGAATATGGAGAGGAGTAATGCGGATGCTTGGCTATACCACATTGAAATCAATTGTCGGTAAAGATATAACCTTATCAGAAGAAATGATAAATGCAATTAATGAGTGGCAGAATATGATGAACGGGCGAGCGGGTTGGGTTGCGGATCCTGTAAAATCTCTTAGGATTGAAGGGGGCATATGCAGAGAATTCGCAGATGCGGTGTTGGTTGAGATGGAAACAAATATCAGCAATAAACGCCTTAATAAGATATATCAGGCCGGAATTGCAGACTTGAATGAAAATCTTCAGGATGGAATAGGATTGGGGTCATTAATTATAAAACCCTTAGGACTTAATGGCGTAGAATTTGTTACACCGGATAAGTTTATACCGATCTCATTTGGAGATGCCGGAAAGCCAACGGATGTAGGGTTTCTTTCAGTAAAACGGGCAGGGGAAAACAATTATTATACAAGGTTTGAAAGACATTATTTCACAAATGGGAATCTGACGATTGAAAACAAATGTTATCATTCCTATTCCAGTGAATATATTGGAAGGCCGTGTGAGCTCTATGAGGTAGAGGAATGGGCCGATATCAATCCGGGTCCGGTAATATTTCCTGGAATGTTACAGATGGACTTTGGATACTATAGAAATCCAATCAAAAATAAGATTGATGGCTCTAAATGTGGAGTATCCATTTTCGAATCGGCAAAAGAATTAATAGAAAAAGCGGATATTCAGGGAGCAAGGCTGGATTGGGAATTTGAATCCGGGGAAAGAGCAATACATGCAGATGAGCGGGCGCTTAATAAGCATATGAAGCAAGGAAAACTTGGTATGCCAAAGCTCAACAAACGGCTTTACAGGGGGCTGAATATTGAAGACGGGAAAGATAAGGAACTTTTAAAAGAATACTCCCCTGATATGCGGGATGAATCCTTTAACCGTGGACTGGAAAGATATTACCGAGATATAGAGTTTAATGTGGGCCTTGCCTATGGGGATTTATCAGACGTACAATTCGTTGATAAGACTGCTACAGAGGTGAAGGCTTCTAAGGGGCGGAAGTATAACCGTGTTACTATGATACAGAACAAGCTTCAGGACTGCCTGGAAGATTTTGCGGCAGGGCTTGCCTTCCATAATGGGCTTTATACATCTGGATATGAATTTAACTGCAACTTCCACGATTCAATCTTGACAGACGAAGAGACGCAGAGGCAGCAGGACAAGGAGGATGTGGCAGCAGGAATTATGCAGCCGTGGGAGTATAGAGCTAAATGGTATGGAGAAGATGAAGAAACGGCTAAAAAGATGATTGGAACCCAGGCAGAGGTGATTGAATGACTCAGGGAGAACTTGAGGAAATCCAGGTTCCTATTGAAAAAGTGTTCCGTGACTTAGAAATCAGAATTATGGACGATATAGTCCGGAGAATCAAGATTAATCGTTTTTCCACAGCATCTGCAGACTGGCAGATAACAAGGCTTCAGCAATTAGGAATGTCCGAAAAAGAGATTAAGGAATGGGTGCGGATAGCTTTAGAGCTATCAAATGAGGAAATAGACAGAATTTTTTCAGACGAGTTGTATCGTCAGTATATGGGGCATGGAAAAGCTTATGCGATAAATGGCATGAAACAGATACCCTTCGAAAAAAATCTGCAGTTACAGGCCCTGATAGAAGCGATAAAAAGGCAGACGAAAGATACATTTTGCAATATGACAAATTCAATGGGATTTGTAAAGGAGAATTTTTCAGGCCAAATACAAGGAATCACGCTCAGTGAGTATTATAAAAGAACACTTGACGCCGCTATCATGGATATCCATTCCGGAGCATTCAGTTATCAGGCCGTGTTAAAAAGAACGATTGAGGACATGACAAAAAGCGGCATTCGCTGGATAGATTATAAGACGAAAATACATAACCGGATAGATGTAGCCGCAAGGCGTGCAGTTATGACCGGTTTCCGGCAGATACAGGGAAAGATAAATGAACAGGTTGCACTGGAGCTTGGAACAGACAGCTATGAAGTGACATATCACACAGGGGCCCGTCCTTCCCATCAGTCATGGCAGGGGAAAGTGTGGACTATGCAGCAATTAATGAGTGTATGCGGCCTTGGGAGCGTTACAGGACTTCACGGGGCTAACTGCTATCATGATTATAATGCGTTTATACCGGGGGTATCGGTACGTACTTATACAGATGAAGAACTGGAAAGAATGATTAAGGACGAAAATACGCCGAAAACATATAATGGCAAAGAATATACTGCATATGAGGCCTTACAGCAGCAGAGGAGAATGGAAACGGCCATGAGAAAGACCCGGAGGGATATAAAACTGCTGCAGAGTGGAGATGCCGACAAAGATGCGGTTATAGCGAAGCAAGCCAGATATCAGCTTCAGATGCAGCAGTATAAAGCATTTTCTAAAGCAATGAAGCTTCCCGAACAAATGGAGAGAGTATATCATGATGGATTAGGACGCATTGTAACGGGGAAAGCAACAGAAAAAGAGATACGAGAAGCAAAATATAGGCTTTCATCATCCAAGTCATATAAAAGAAGTTTGGAATATGTCAGAAATGGAAAAGCAGGTTTAACAAAGGCAAGAAAGGCCATGCTTGATAAGGTACCAGATATCAATAGTTGGGTTTCCGTAGAAAAAGGTAAATTATCCACAAAAGATATTGCTTTTCTGTCAGCATATACAAAGCATGAGTTTGCCATATGGGAATCTAAACACGATACCATATTGTGTCACGGTTCTAGGTATCATTGTGATTTGCCGGATGAAATATACGATTTACTATTATCAGGAAAATATAAGCTTATAGCACATACGCATGTAGATATGGGAATACTAAGCGCATCAGCAGATGACAGGAACCTATTAAAAATAATCGGCCAGAAGAAAAGTCTGCTTTTGTCAATAGATGGGAGAGAGGTAATATTCTCCCAGAATATGTTTGACAGTGATTAGCAGGACATTTTATAATAAATTAAAGGAGATGTTAGATATGTTAAGCGTGAAAGAGGCGAAGATTCTTGCAAATGAGAAATGTGTACAAATGTTTGGAAAAGAATTTTGTAATAAGTACGCAGAGTTTGGCGGAAGTGCATACAGTGAAACAGAGGACAGTGTTGAATTCACTTTCGGAATGAACGACAAAGTGCCGGATAAACAGGATAAATGCAGACTTACAGAGGAGCAATACAAATACTGTTTGTGTTTAAAAGTCAGTCGTATGGATGGCAGTATTAGTGTAATAGAAAGCCGCCTTCCATTTGTTTGATAAAAGGAGGGCGGTGAAGCAATGACAGAGAGAGGGCTTGAAAACCTTAAAAGCATAGCAAACACAGGAAACGCGGAAAAGTGCCCTTTCTGCGGCAGCGAAGAAACAGATTATAAATGTTCTATTGTGGATCAGGAAAACAGACTTGGATATATGGATATTTGGTGCAATGGATGCAAAAGAGCTTTCCATGTTTCACGCATGGAAATATCTGATGGTATGAAAACTGATGGACAGATACCGGATAGATTAGTATATTAATACCACTCATTTTTAACAGTGAGTGGTATTTTTATGTCCTGCCGTATGACGAGAAACTAGGCAGACCTGACAACATCATGTGGAGCGACCACGAGAAAAAGCGAAATGAAAGGAAGGATGAAACTATGACAAGAAAATTTTTGGAGGACATGGGACTGGAAAAGGAGCAGATTGATAAGATACTGGATGAGAATTCAGCTGATATCGGAAAAGCCAAACAGGACTATGACACTCTGAAAGAGGAACATGAGACAACGAAGAATCAGCTTCAGGAGGCGAATAACACGATTGATGGATTCAAGGACTATGAGGAAATCAAAGGGCAGGTTGAGGAGTATAAGACAAAGTATGAAGCTTCCGAAGCAGAAAAGGCGAAAATCCAGCAGGATTATGAATTCGATGGAAAGCTGGAGGCAGCAGCCAAGAAACACGGGGTAAAGGCATTAAAAGCGGTAAAGCCCTATCTTGATATGAATACTCTTAAAAATTCAAAGAATCAGGATACAGATATTGATGAAGCGTTCAAAGCTCTGAAAGAAGGAGAAGAGAGCGCTTTTCTTTTTGGCGCTGGTGAGCCCATTAATAACGCTGTGGGACCCACAACACAAAGCGGAGGAGGGGATGCAACACTGGCTGCTATGCGTGCCGCCGCCGGACTGCCTCCTGTAGAAGATAAGAAGTAGAAAGGAGAAAATGAACAATGCCAATTGCAAACACAATTACATTAGCAAAAAATTACACAAGCATCTTAGATGAGGTTTATAAGAATGCGTCCGTAACCGCAGATTTAATTTCGGATTCTTCCATGATGAGAGCGGGGGCAAATGCAAATGAAATTATTTACCCGCAGCTTACAGTAGGCGGCCTTGGAGACTATGACCGTAATTTTGGTTATACGTCTTCTGCTGTAGATTTGAAATGGAAAACAGCAACGTTTAACTATGACAGAGGCGCTAAGATTGAAGTTGACGTAATGGACAACGAGGAATCAAGAAACATTGCCTTTACAAGGGCGGGAGCTGAGCTTCAGCGTACAAGGGTGGCGCCTGAAGCAGATGCGTTTACTTTTGCCACAGTATGCGGATTTGATGGAATCACAAAGAGAGCAGAGACTCTTGCCGATGCAGCCGCTTTTCTTGCAGCGTTGATTGAGGCCAAAAATAAGATGGATGAGGACGAGGTTCCTGATGAAGGAAGAATTCTTTATGCAACACCTACCCTGATGAACGGCGTTATGGCCCTGGATACAACAAAATCAAGAGAAATCCTGAACGCATTCAATGTTAAGAAAAAAGTGCCGCAGACACGATTTTATACGGCGATTGACATGCTTGACGGAAAAAGCGAGGGTGAAGAGGCAGGACATTATAAGAAAGCAGATACAGCGAAAGACATTAATTTTATTATCGTCCATAAATCGGCAATCATTAAGTTTGACAAGCATGTAGTATCTAACATTATCCCGGCTGCTTTGAATGCGGATGCAGACGGAGATATACTAAAATACAGAAAATATGGTCTTGTGGATTATTATAAGAATAAAGCGGCGGGATTTTATGTTTCATACAAAGAATAGGAGGCGTAGCATGAGAACAGTAGGGATGACAACAAAGGAAAAGAAAAAGTTCAATAAGAAGGAGATTATACAGATTCTCACTGAAAAAGGAATTGACTTTGATGAAAAAGCAAAGTTAGAGGATCTCCTTCCGCTGGTTCCGAAGGAATAAAAGTGTATGAAATTATATACGGACAGAGGATTCTATGCGGATTCCTATCTTTTGGGAAGAGCCTCGAAAATACCGGATAAAGAGTTCTTGTATTGGTCAATGCTTGCATCAGCCATGATAAGAAAATATACGTTTAAACGCATTGACAATATGGAAGATATCCCGGAAGAGGTTCAGATGTGCTGCTGTGAAGTCGCAGAGAAGCTGTATATGGCCGATATGGCCAAAAGTGAGAACGGATTGATATTACAGAGCTATGAAAATGATGGGGAAAAAGGCGCCTATAAGACAGACGATATGTCGGATTCGCGGATAAGGCAAAATGTCAACGGCATTATTAAAAGATGGCTGATCCATACAGGATTGATGGACTATGGGGTGATGCAATGAATCCAAACTACAATCAGACAATCACAGTATATAATTGCTTCCGTGCCGCTGATAATCCAAATAGTAAAAAGGATATCTGGCAGAGGACCGTACTTTGTAACTGTGTCTATAAACACATTATAGAACGTACAGAAAAAGCCGGCAGCAGTCCGGAAATGTCAAGTACTTATACGGCAAGGGTTCCCGTTTCAGAAAAGTATAAACCATATAATGAATGGATACAGCTTCCCAAGACAGAACGCAGCAGATATTTTACTTTCAATCTAAGGGATATTGTGGTTAAAGGGGAATGCATGAATGAAATAACAGGGACATCACCAGGTACTGCATCAGAGCTGTTGTCAAGATATAAGCCGGAATCTTTTACAGTGACGGCCTTTTCAGATAATACTTCCTTTTGCCATGCAAAACATTACAGGCTAGGTGGGTGATCATGAAGATTGATTTTAGATTAAATAAGCCGGCGGAGCAGATTGTAAAAGAAGCTGTAGGTGGAAGAAAGACATTGCTGTTTATGGCAAAGGAGGCGAAGCGCCTTATGGATCCATATGTTCCCGCCTTGAATAATGTCTTATCACAAAAAGTTCGTACCTATGTAGAGGATGACAGCGGAATTGTGCATTATATTTCGCCTTATGCACATTACCAGCACGAAGGCTATCTTATGGTTTCAAGAATCACCGGCTGTCCCTGGGCAAAGAAAGGAGAAAGCAAAGTTATGACAGGAAGAAGACTTGAGCATAATAAGTCAAAACATATACTTGCTACTTCAGAATGGGAAAAGGCGATGAAGGCGGCACGGATGGAGGACTTCACAAGAGCGGTACAGAGATATGTGAAAGGCAGGTAAAAATGACAAGGCATGAGATTATGAAGGCCTATGTAGAAGATAAAGTAACAGAGCTGGCAGGGTCACTGGTTTCCTTTAATTTTGCAGATGATTCTCCAGATTCAGTTTCTTTTCTTACAAATTATTCCGGGAAATTAGTAAAGAAGTATCTGCGTGCAGCAGAAAAAGAATATGGATTTTCCATATTGATTAACTGGCATTATTCTACGGAAACTGATGATTTAAATCTGCAGGCAATGAATCTTGCGCAAGAATTTATGAACTGGATTGATGAGCAAAACCGGAGTAAAAATTTTCCGGACTTTGGAGAGAAATGCCAGGTAAAAAAGATTGAAAATTTACAAAACATGCCGAACCTTGCAACTGTAGACTGGGAGAGTATGACAGCTCAATACAGAATACAGTGCAGGGTTCTTTATTTTGAAAAGGAGTGAAATTATGAAGTTAAGTGAACTTATGGCAAATTATGAACCGGATCCAAATTATGAAGGATGGGTTACAAATGATGATTACGTGCTTGCGATTGACACGGCACCGGGCACGGATAAAGCCACGAATGAAAGTGATTATGCTGTGGTTGAAATGGGGATTTCCGGTCTGGATTCACAGATGAATCCCGTAACACAGGACAAACAGTATATCCGATCCGGGCAGAACACAATGAAAACAGGTACGCAGCGTTCATTTACGATAAGCGGTGATCGGTATGTAGGAGACGAAGCACAGGATTTCTGTCTGTCTCACAAGATGAAGTACGGCACGGGAAATGGTGTGGTGACTAATTTTGTATACTTTAATATTCTTAATGGTAAAGGAGAAAAAGGACAGGTATCTATCATAGTAAATTCTGACGGTTCCGGAAATGCGGGGGAATCCTCGGCAGTAGATATTGAGTTTAAAAAGATTGGCTCTAATCCGACAGAGTATACTTACAGTCCTACGGCCACTCCCTCAGCTATAGAATACTAACAGGAGGAGAACAGTATGCAGATGATAACAGTAAAATTGCTAGGAAAAGAGGTTCAGGCAGAACTCCTCAATCCCGATGTAACAAAAAGTTATGAGGACGGTTTTAACCGCTGTATTGAAAGAATCAGTGCTGCTACAGATGCCGAGACAGGCTCCCAGGGAATCAGGGAGCAATGTCAGGCTGTGATTGATTATGTATCCGATATTTTTGGCGAAGAAGCAGCCAGGGATGTTTTCGGTGAGCAGACTGATTTATTGACGTGCATGGATGCGTTGGAGCAAATGCTTGATATGTATGAGGAGCAGGTAAATCCAATAATCAAGGAAAAAACCAAAATATTGAAAGAAAAGTTAAAGCAGAAAGGCACAAGTGATGCGTAATGTATTTTGATATTCTGACCAGTCCCTTACCTGAGAGTGTTAGCATAAATGGAAGAGAATATCCCATTAATTGTGATTTCCGGACAGGAATTAAATTTGAAAAAATCATTCGCAGCAACGATACGGAAGAAAAGAAATATAAAAAAATGCTTTTGCTGTATTATCCAAAAGTACCGGTGGATATTGTGACAGCAGTAGAGAAAGTCATGTGGTTTTATCGGTGCGGAGAAGAGATAGAGGAAGAGGATGATACAAGGCAGAGGTATAAACGGAGAAACCGTAACGAGCCGGCTTGCGTGTTTGAGCAGGACGCCCCTTATATTTACGCGGCATTTCTGGAACAATACGGCATTGATCTGATAAAAGTGCAGAACATGCACTGGTGGAAATTTATGGCTCTTTTTGAATCTATAGGGGATCATACGAAAATGTGTAAAATCATGTATTATCGCAAGGCCAGCACTTCGGGGATGCCAAAAGAAAAGAGGGCTTTTATCAATGAAATGAAGAAATTGTATCGAATCAGAGACAGCAGCAAGGTCACATTATTGCAGAGAAATAAAAATTGGAAGGATTATGTTAGAAAGAGATTTGAGGAAATGTAGCATGGCAGAGGCTATGCTATTTTCAATTGCAAGAGGGGAGTGATAGAGTTGGCCAGTGACGGAACTATAAAGATATCAACAGAACTAGACAATCAACAGGCCCAAAAGGCACTCAAAAGGTTTGGAAGTATTGCAAAGAAAGGTATGGCAGCAGTAACAAAATCTGTAGCGGCAGTAAGTTCCGTCTTTGCCGGAGTCACATTGTACGCAGTAAAGACAGGATTAGATTTCGAATCCGCCTTTGCCGGAGTAAAAAAGACAGTGGATGCAACGGATGAAGAGCTGCAGATGTTCCGTGATGAAATCCGCAATATGGCAAAAGAAATCCCCCAGTCGGCTTCAGCTATATCAGAGGTGGCAGAGGCAGCAGGACAGCTGGGGATTAAAAACGCATACTTGATGGATTTTACAGAGGTTATGTCCAACATGGGTGTTGCTACAAATATGTCGGCAACGGAAGCAGCCACAGCCCTTGCCAGACTGGCCAACATTACAAAGATGCCTCAGGAGAATTTTGGGCGCCTTGGCTCCACAATCGTTGCACTGGGGAACAATCTGGCTACAACGGAATCTGAGATCACCGAGATGAGCCTCAGGCTTGCCGGCGCGGGACATCAGGTAGGGATGTCGGAGGCACAAATTCTCGGTCTTGCCGGCGCATTGTCATCTGTTGGAATAGAAGCAGATGCCGGAGGCTCCGCGATGTCTACAGTTATGTCGGAGATGCAGATTGCTGTGGAAAATGGCGGAGAGTATTTAGAAGAATTTGCAAATGTAGCGGGAATGAGTTCTGAACAGTTTCAGAAATCGTTCCGGGATGACGCCGCACAAGCTCTTGTATCGTTTGTTACCGGGCTTGAAAAAATGGAATCAAAGGGTAAAAGCGCGATTGCAACTTTATCCGATATGGGGATTACAGAAATACGCCAAAGAGATGCACTGCTTCGGCTTTCTGGCGCTGGTGATATTTTGTCTCAATCTCTGGGAATAGCAACACAGGCATGGAGCGAAAATAATGCGCTGACTAATGAAGCAGAGCAGAGGTACGAAACCTTAGAAAGCCGTCTGCAGATTCTAAAAAATAATGCTGCGGATTTTGGAATCAGTATTTATGACAATCTGAGGGATCCTTTAAAGAACGCGGTAGATGAATCGATTGTCTATGTAGAAAGGCTGCATGGCGCTTTTCAGTCAGGCGGTCTTAATAGTGTTGTGAAAGAAATTGGAAATATTTTTGATGAACTGACCGGTGATATTGCCGGAACAAGCAAAGCGACAAATGGGATAGTCACACAGATTAAAAATATTACGAATACAGGCAGAAACCTTGCAAAAACGGTTTTGCCGGTTATGGCAGATGGATTCGAATTCATCGCTGAGAATTTAGATGTATTAATTCCTTTGGTAACAGCAGCTATAGTAGGATATAAGACTTTTAACGCCATTGGAAAGGCAACGGCGGTTACTACAGGGCTATGGACAAAGGCTCAAAATACTTTAAATAAAACATTAAAGGATAATCCGATAGGAGCCGCCGTTGTGGTAATGACTGCATTTTTGGCCGTTGCCAAGGCAGTTAAAGCAGCAGTTGCGCGCCAGACAGAGGCAGAACGGGAACACTCGCAGGCTTTGAAAGAGGCAAAACAGGCGGCAGAGGAAAATCTAAAGCAGGCCCGGGAAAGAAAACAGGCTTATGAGGATTTTTCAAAATCCCAAAATGAACAGGCGGCGGCCGATATCGCCCAGATGGACAGACTGCAGGTGCTTAATGATGAGCTGAATACTATTGTTGATGCGAACGGGAGAGTTAAAGAAGGAGAAGAAAATCGTGCGGCGTTTATAACTTCACAGCTTTCAGAAGCTCTTGGGATGGAGATTTCCTTGACAGATAATCAGATAACCAATTACCAGGAGTTACAATCACAGATTCAGTCACTTATTGAACAGAAGCGCATAGAGGCTGTTATGAGCGCGCAGCAGGCAAAATACGAGGAAGCTGTTGCCAATCAGATGGAGACAGCAGCGGAAGCTTCAAAGAATTTAACAGCGCTTAAAGAAGCAGAAAATACAGTAACAGCAGAAAAGGCGGCGCTTAGTAAACTGGAAGCCGAACAGGAACAGGCTGTACTTGACGGTAACAAGGCGCTTGTGGGAACCTTAGGTGAAAAAATTAAAGCGCGAAAAAAAGATGTCGAAAATGCAGAAGAAGCCTTGGAAAGTACCCAGAAAGCGTATTCCGAAAACACAAAGTTATTAGCCCAATATGCCAGCGATATTGCTCAGTATACATCTCTGGCAGAGGCGGCGGCCACGGGAAATGCAGAAGCGATAGAAGCGGCCATCAGTCAGATTACAGCAGGAATAAAGACAGCCGGTAATGCAACAAAAGAGGAACTTCAGGAACAGGTTATTGCAGTTGCCGATATGGAGAAGTTCATCCGGCAGGAAGTAGAAAACGGCACGCCAGGATTCACGCAGGCAATGCTTGAACAGGCCCAGAGCGCGAACGCAGCGGCCTTGGAAGAGTTTGCAAAGGCAGCGCCTCAGACGGCGAAAGAGTTATCAAAAGTATCACCAGAGGCCGTGGCGGCATTGATTGCAGGTAATATGAAAGGGCAGCTTTCCGCCGAAGCAAAAGGCGCGGTTGAGGGAATGCTGGATCAGTTTGAAGGGTTGGACGAAGAAACACAGGAAGATTTTGCGCAAGTGTGGTATGGAGCGTTGGAAGGACTGGAAGGATTTGAGAAGTTAGCGGATCCGGCCAAAGAAGGAGCAGATGCCTTTTTGGAATCTTTACGGTTGGCCCTGGAAGTCCACTCCCCTTCCAGAGCGGCGCAGGAAATCTTTTCACAAGTATGGCCGGGAGCATTAGAAGGACTGAACGAAGGAGCAGAAGAACTTAACTTGAAGGGAACGCAGACTGTAACTAATTTTCTCAATGGCTTTAATGGTTTAGGAGAAAAGGCAAAAGGAATAGGCTCTAAAGTTATGGGCTTTTTCAATGCCGGCATTTTATCACAACAAAGAAATGCGGCTGAGGCAGGAAAAAAGAATGCAGTTTCGGCCAGCAGCGGCGCCGGCTCGGTCAACCCTACGAATGTAGGCGGCAAATTTGGGAACTTGTTTGGGAATGGCATAAGCGGAACGTTAGGATCTCTGCTGCAGAAAGGTAAGCAGATTGCTGTTAATGCCAAAACTGGCGCCGGCTCAGTCAATCCTTCCGGGGAAGGCAGACAATTTGGAAATCAGTACGCGTCAGGAATTGGAAGCAAAACCGGAGATGCCAGAACGAAGGGAAAGGCTCTTGCAGACAGTGCAGACACTGGGGCGAAAACAACATCAGGCTACTCGGCAGGCTCCAGCTTCGGTTCAGGATTCATTAATGGAATCGGCAGTTGGATAAGTTCTGCAGCAAGCAAGGCGGCCGAGATGGCAAAAAGTGCATTATCAGCAGCGAAAAAAGCTTTGGATTCACATTCGCCATCTAAAAAGGGAAAAAAGATAGGAAAGACACTTCCGCAGGGCGTAGAACAGGGAATCGAAGAGGATACGAAGCTTGTTGAGAGGGCTTCCTCTGCTATGTCTGACGCAGCATTGGAGGCGTTGGATTTAAAAGGGCTTACTGAAAAAATGCAAAGTGTTGACATCTCGAAGGCTATGGAAAGAGTTTATATGGCTGTAGAAGACAGACAAGGAACAATAGCTGATAAAATCATTCATGAGCATGTTGTGCGGGAAAGGACAGCAAACAGGGATATTCACGAGAATGACAAAAGAAAATTAAGTGGTGAAGAGATGCAGATGCTTGGAAAAATATTTGCAGAACGGACAGCCCCGCTCATGATAAAAGCCTTTGAGAAATCCGGAATGAAAGTAGAAATGTATGGAGAAAGGGTGGGAACATTAGTATCTCCTGTGGTAGACAATAAACTTTCGGCTGCAAATATGAAGGCAGGGAGGTTTATGAAATAATGGGAGAAAACTATGGTGTTCTTATTAATGGAAAACATACGGGGAGGGATTACCATTTGGAATGGGTAGCCCCATTTACGATAGAGGTACCAAAAGCAAAGCGCTGTTATGTGGAAGTTCCTTTTTCGAATGGAATTCTTGATTTCACCTCATTTCTTACCGGGGATGATGTGAAATACGAGAACAGAGACATACAATTTCATTTCTCATACGATGGAGATTACACAAAATGGGATATTATATCAGAACGCATTAAAAATGAACTTCATGGACAGATGTGCTCTGTTATACCAGATACACGTCCTGACTTTGTATATTATGGAATTATAACAATAGAATCGGAGAAGGATACCTTTGAGGAATCTTGCGATATAGTTTTATCCGTGGATGCTGAACCATACAAATACGAACGTTACGGCAGTACAGAGCCGTGGATATGGGATACATTTTGCTTTGAAGGAGGCATTATCAGGAATTATAAAAACCTTAAAGTTGACGGTACTATGATGCTTATGATACCGGGACGCAGAAAGAAAGTTATTCCGGTATTCGAATGCTCTGACAGGATGGAACTAACATATAAAGAAAAATCTTACACAATACCGGCCGGCCGTTCAAGGATACCAGATTTACGTCTTGGGTCGGGAGAACATTTTTTGATTTTTACCGGTACCGGTACAGTAAGCGTGAATTACCGGGGAGGGTGTTTGTAGTGTATAGGATTTATTGTGATGGAGAGCTTTTGTATGCTTCTGGGGATGATGAACTAATGATATTGTCCGGAAAAATAAAATTAGCCGTAAATACGACGGGTGAATTTAGCTTTTCATTGCCTCCGGGACACTCGGAGATAGATCATATTCAAAAAATAAAAACCATAGTTCAGGTTTATGATGATGATGAATTTTTATATGAAGGGCGTGTGCTTGCTTCAGAAACAGATATCTACCGCAGAGTTACATATACTTGCGAAGGCATCCTGTCCTACCTTTTAGACAGCATACAGAGGCCAAAGACTTATCATAACCTGACTCCGCAAAGTTATCTGCAGGACAAATTAAAGCAGCACAATTCCCAGGTAGAAGCATCCAAACGCTTTACCCTGGGAACAGTGGAAAAGCAGTCTATGAATTATGATGCCCGCCAGGATAATCAGTATACAA
>CAOJQZ010000047.1 GCA_948441955.1 uncultured Lachnospiraceae bacterium
TTTTCTGATTCCATTTTACAAACTCCGAAGCTTCTCCGCAAATTCACTGCTAAGGGTGATTTTCGCCACATAGAACACGTCGCCTGTCATATACACATTCCAATCGTCCTCCACCTCTACCTGCAGGTCTCCGCCCGGCATATGGACAACCACTTTATTATTGGTCATTCCAAGCTTGTAGGCTACGCCTGCCGCCGCGCATGCGCCGGTTCCCGAAGCCAGTGTATAACCGGCTCCTCTTTCGTATATCTCGATGGCAAGATGCTCCTTATCCACCACCTTCATAATCTGGGTGTTGATACGATTCGGAAAATATCTCGCAAGCTCCGCATAATCTCCGATTTTACATACAAGATGTTTGGAAATCTCCCGCATAGGAATCACGCAATGAGGATTTCCGATATTGACACAGGTGACCGGATAAAGGGTTCTTCCAAAGACCATATCCTCGTTGATAACCTCCCTGCGGTCTCCGGTTACCGGAATATCGTCGCTCCAGAAGGACAGCTTCCCCATTGATACACGCAGACGGCTTCCGTCCTCATTTAAAAAGGTTACCTCTACCGGACCGTTTCCAGTATATAATTTGAAGTTTTTCTTTTGAATATAGCTTGCGTCCTTTAAGTATTTTGCAAATATACGCACGCCGTTTCCGCTGGTTTCCGACTCGCTTCCGTCCGGATTCCACACCTTGACATGCATGCCGTCCTCTTTTAAAATCGGCCCTTCCAGCACGCCGTCTGATCCAAGTCCTGCATTGCGGTCGCAGATCATTTTCACATTCTCTTCTGTAAGCTCCAGCTCATTTTTATTCGGGTCAAACACAACATAATCATTTCCAAGCCCGTGGTAACGCTCCAATACAACCTTCATATTATACCTCCGTACATTTATAACATTCCCTGTTTTCTATATAATAACAGGCATTTTTCACCATTTCAAGGTGAAATACTGCTTATTATGTTGCAAATACTGCTTTCTTACACTATGATAATTGTATAACAACGCGTCAAAAGACCACATGATAATAATGAGGGATAAAAATGGAAGAATACCGAAAAAAAGGATATTTAAACAGTGAATTCCGGCTGTTTCACCTGACGGACCGAGAAACCCGGGAAGTGGAATATCATTATCATGAATTTGATAAAATCACAATTCTTATTAAAGGCCGGGTTTCCTACATGATCGAAGGAAAATCCTACGAGCTGTGTCCTTATGATATTGTTCTTGTAAAGCATAATGATATTCACAGACTTACAGTGGATAACACGCAGAATTATGAACGGATCATCGTGTACATTTCCCCGGGATTTATCAATGACTATAAAACTGCGGATTATGATTTAAGCTACTGTTTTCAGAAAGCGGAAAAGGAACATTCCAATGTGCTGCGCATACCTTCTCTTGAGAAAAGCTCCCTGTTCCACTCCATTGTAAGGCTTGAAAAATCCTTTTCGGAGGAAGGATATGCGGCAGAGCTGTACCGGCAGGTATTATTTCTGGAGTTTATGATTCATCTGAACCGGGCTGCAATCAAAAACCGGCTGGAATTTATTGACACGGACAATCATAATTCCAAAATGCTGCCCCTTCTTAAGTATATTAATGATAACCTGTCCGGAAATCTAAACATTGACACTCTTGCAGACATCTTCTACATCAGTAAATATTATATGATGAGGCAGTTTAAGCAGGAAACCGGCTATACCATCGGAGGATATATCTCCAGAAAGCGGCTCCTGCTTGCAAAGGAACTCATTTTATCAGGCGTTTCCGGAAAGGAAGCCTGCTTTTCCTGCGGGTATAAGGACTACTCCACCTTTTCGAGAGCCTATAAGACCCTGTTCGGGGAATCTCCCCGGGATACCTTCACTCTTTCGTAAAGATCCGCCGGAACATATGCTCTTATAAAAACACCGTCCTCTCTGTACTCTTCCTCCTCAAGCTGGCCAAATCTGCGGATCAGCTGCAGCTTTGACATATCGGCATAGGAATACAAATCCTCAACGGCTACCTTCCTGTCTCTTAATACTGCTTCTAAAAGATCTAAAAACTCCGGCACTCCTTTCCCGGTTTTCGCGGATAAAGACGCTGTATAATCTGCGCGGAAGTCCCGGATAATCTGTTGTTCTGTCACCTTATCCTGTTTATTAAATATGGTAATCACCGGCTTGTCCTTCACACCCAGATTCTCAAGGGTTTCATAGACGGTGTACATCTGACTGTCCATCCGCGGATTCGACACATCCACTACATGGAAGATAAAATCTGCATATTTTGCTTCCTCCAAAGTACTGCGGAATGCATCTATCAGATGATGAGGAAGCTTACTTATAAATCCTACTGTATCTGTAAGAAGCAGCTCCTGCCCTCCCGGAAGCTTCAGATTCCTTGTGGTAGGATCAAGCGTTGCAAAAAGCTTGTCCTCCGCCAATATACCGGCTCCGGTAAGTGTATTAAGAAGTGTGGATTTCCCTGCATTAGTATAACCCACAATTGCTGCCACCGGCGTATAGCTTCTGCTTCTTTGCTCTCTTGTAATCTCTCTGTGGCGCTTCACATCCTTTAATTCCCGGTTCAATACCGCAATACGGCTCTTAATCAGCCGGCGGTCCATCTCCAGCTTCTTCTCTCCGGGTCCTCTCGTCCCAATTCCGCCTCCCAGCCTTGACATGGCGGTACCAAAACCGGTAAGCCTCGTCTGGCGGTACTTAAGCTGCGCCAGCTCCACTTGTATCTTTCCTTCGCTTGTGGAGGCTCTTGCTGCAAAAATATCCAAAATCACCAGCGTTCGATCCATCACTTTAATGTCAAGCTCATCCTGAAGATTCTTCATCTGTGCCGGAGAAAGTTCATCGTCGCAGATGATGCCGGAAGCTTCTGTCTCCCACAGAAGATCCTTTATTTCTTCCAGCTTTCCTTTTCCCACGTAGGTTCCCGGATGTACCTGCTCCCGTGACTGTATAATCATTCCCACGGTCTTGGCTCCGGCAGTATCTGCAAGATCCTTAAGCTCCTTAAGAGAATCCCTTGTATCCTCCTCAGACTGTCTGGAAAGATTCACTCCCACCAGAATCACTCTTTCTGTCTCTTTTTTTAAATCTATCATACATCTCCTCTATTATCTCGTTTCTAAAAACTCGGCCTCTTTTGCAGCCTGAGCGTCTTCCGGATATTCGGACACATATTCGGAAAGCACGGCCTTTGCATTTTCCCAGTCCTTTAGCTTTTCATAAGCGGCAATGATATTAAACTTCATTTCCTTAGCCATTTCTTCTGAACAATCTCCTAAAGAAAGGCCCTTCTCATAATAAGAAACTGCCGAGGCCGGATCGCCGAGCTTAAGCTTACATGCTCCCATCATATTATAAAGGGCCGCTGTTTCTTCCGCTCCGTTTTGAAGCGCCTCCTCAAATGCTTTAAACGCTCCTTCAAAGTCTTCCATTTCCCATTTTGCAATTCCGATTCCTCTGCTGGCGTCGCCTGTATTTATTTCCTTTTCAACCGCCTTTTCCAGATATTCAACGGCCTCCTCATAATTATCGTTTTCCAGACTTTTTATTCCATCCTTATATTCGTGTCCTGCGCATCCCGCCAGCAGAAATCCCAAAAGCAGGAGCGTTACTATTCCTGAAATACGTTTCATGTATTTTTCTAATTCCTCCTATGCTGCATATTTAACAACCCATGTAGCATTTAAAATTGCGACAATCATAACTATAACTTCTACAAGAATCGCTTCCCACATTCCAAAGTATCCGACTATCGTACAAATCAAAACAAGAATCTTTACAAATAATGCAAAAGATATATTCTGGCTTACTACATGCAAAGTTTCCTTGGCAATATGAATCGCATCTATAATTCTGAAAAGCTCATCTTCCATCAGAATAATATCCGCCGCTTCCACTGCCGCCGCTGAACCCAGATTGCCCATTGCAATCCCTACATCTGCCCGGGCAAGTACAGGAGCATCATTGATACCGTCTCCAACGCAGACCAGCCTTTCTGTATCATCCTGCACAAACAGGAAATCTTCCAGCTGCTCCAGCTTATCCTCCGGCATCAGATTCGTATATGCATAATCCATATCCAGCTCCCTTGCCACAGGAAGGGCGGAATCCTCCGCGTCACCGGTAAGCATAACAAGAACGGCTCTCTGCTTATTCTTAAGATAGGAAAGGGTATCTTTCGCATGCTCTCTTATACCGTCTTTAATCACGATACAGCCGGCATACCATTTGTCCACACCGACATATATAACCGTTCCCTCCGTTTCCATCCTATCAACGTATACTTGTTTCTTCTCCATCATTCTGTAGTTGCCGACGTGCACACGCTTCCCCTCATAGGTGGCGCTGATACCAAAGCCCGGCATCTCACGCATTGCATACACCTTGGATTCATCTATCACACCGCCGTATGCCTCCAGAAGAGACTGGGCAATGGGATGATTGGAATAGCATTCCACATGGGCTACCATGCGCAGCAGTTCATCCCGGCTCATCCCCATTGTCCTTACTTCTTCAACCTTAAACACTCCCTCCGTTAATGTCCCGGTCTTATCAAATACAAATGTGTCTGCCTTTGCCAAATCTTCAAGAAAATTTCCGCCCTTTACAACGATTCCATGTCTTGCTGCAGATGCAATTCCCCCAAGAAACGCGACGGGAACCGACAAGACAAGGCCGCAGGGGCATGCAACAATCATAAATATCAGACCGCGGTAAATCCACATGTCCCAATTTCCAAATGAAAATGTAACCGGAGGTACAAACATAACCAGAAGCGCACAGATAAACATAACCGGCGTATAGATCCTTGTAAATTTTGTAATAAATGCCTCACTTTCCGCTTTATTATTCTGAGCCTCCTCTACAAGCTCCATAACTCTTAACACGGTAGAATCCTTGTAAAGCCTTACTACCCGCGCTTCAATCAGCCCGCTCAGATTAATACACCCGCTGTATATCTTATCTTCCTTCCCCACAGTCCGAGGCAGCGCCTCTCCCGTAAGCGCTTTCGTATCAACCGTGGTTTTTCCAAATGTTATTACTGCATCCACCGGAATTCTTTCTCCCGGCCTGATTACTATAATATCATCAAGCATCAGTTCAGACGGAGGGATCTGCTGCTCCTTTCCCTCGCTTTTTAACACGGCATATTCCGGACGGATGTCGATCATCTCTGCAATTGAACGCTTTGCCCGGTGTGTGGAAACAGCCTCAACAATCATTCCAAACTCGAAAAGCGCCATAACAAAAACACCTTCCATGTATCTTCCCACTCCAAACGCTCCAACAGTTGACAATATAATCATCAGATAGTCAAGAGGCAGCTTTTTCTTAAGCGCTCCATCACACAGAGCTTCGAATGTACCAAAGCCTGTTACCATATATGCCGCCAGATACATGATAAACTTCTGCCTATCCGCAAGCGTATACTGCATGGTTGCTGAAATCATGCAGACATACAGAAAAATCCCTATACCATAAATAATACACCGTCGTTTCAATTGCTTTGCCATCTCTGATTTCCTTTAATGAAAATATATGAACGTTACTCTGTAATATGCTCCATCCCCTGGCTGATAATCGACTGGATGTGTCTGTCCGCAAGTGAATAAAATACAGTTTTTCCTTCCCTGCGGTTTTTAACCAGCTTCATCTGCTTCAGCACTCTTAGCTGGTGGGAAATTGCTGACTGAGTCATTCCAAGTACTTCCGCAAGATCGCAGACACACATCTCCGCCTCCAGGAGAACACATAAAATCCGGATTCTTGTAGTATCTCCGAAAACCTTATAAAAATCAGCCAACTCACTTAAAAGGCTGTCCTTTGGCATACTTTCTCTGACCTTTTCTACCCTGTCACTATGAATACATATCACATCACAGCATTCCGCTTCATTTTTTTTCATATATTCCTTCCTTTCATAATATATGAACAGGTGCTCATTTATTAATTATGCCAAATGGAGAAAACAATTTCAACCATTTGGCACAAACACAACCAAAATTAACATTTTTGTAACTTTTTATTCCTGTAAAAGCCCCCCTATTTTTTCCACAAAATCCGTACAGAATTGAGTACGCACAGCATTGCCACTCCTGTATCGGCAAACACTGCCAGCCACATATTGGCATAGCCGGTGAATCCTAAAATCATGACTATTAATTTAATTAAAAGGGCAAAAACTACGTTCTGAACTGCTATTCGTCCTGTTGTCCTGGCGATCTCTATGGAATCCGGTATCGCCTGCACCGACGACGTCATAAACACAATATCTGCCGCCTCAATCGCCGCGTCGGCGCCGCTGCCCATTGCTGCTCCTACATCGGCCCCTGCAAGTACAGGAGCGTCATTTATTCCGTCTCCTACAAACATAACTGCTCCCTGCCTGCTTCTGATCTCCTGTAATTTTTCTAATTTCTCCTGAGGAAGAAGCTGGGCATATACCTCGTCAATGCCTGCTTCTTTTGCCACAGCCGCCGCGCTCTGCTTCCCATCGCCGGTTAATATAGCAGTCAGAAGCCCCTGGGCCTTCATCCTCCGGACGGACGCCCCCGCGTCCTCCTTAATAACATCTGCAATAATAATGTATCCCTCCAGAACGCCGTCTGCTGCTAACAACACCTCGGTTCCGTAATCCTTCTTTTTATATTCGCTTATATCAACTCCATAGAGCTCCATTAAAGCCGGGTTTCCACAAAGAACCGTGCCTTCCGGAAATTTTGCCTTAATACCCTTTCCAGGTATCTCCTCTGTCTCCTCTGCTCTCACAAGTGTATACCCTTTTCTTTTCGCTTCACTTACTATGCTGCTGCCAATGGGATGCGTAGAATCCAGCTCGCAGTCTGCCGCCATAGTAAGAATCTGCTTTTCTGTAAGCCCCCGCATAGACACAAGTTCCCTGACGGCAAAATTCCCTTTTGTAACTGTTCCGGTCTTATCCATGACTACTGCTCTTATATTCTTTAATGCTTCGATCGAAACACCGCCTTTAAAAAGGATTCCTTTTCTGGAGCCTGCTCCGATTCCTGAAAAGAAAGCAAGCGGGACGCTCAATACAAGCGCGCATGGACAGCTGATTACAAGAAATGTAATAGCCGTATAGACCCAGTGTTCCCAGTCTCCGGTCATAAGAGACGGTACAATTGCCGTAAGCAAAGCAGAGCCTACTACGACCGGCGTATAAATACGGGCAAATCTTGTGATAAATCGATCGATCTTCGGTTTATTTGCCGCCGCATGCTCTACAGAATCCAGAATTCTTGTTACCATGGACTCACTTAACGGCTTTTCAACCCTAACCTTCAGTACGCCCTGCTCATTTACACAGCCCGATACTACTTCATCGCCTGCACATACTCTTACCGGGACCGGTTCGCCTGTTACCGGTGAAGTGTCGATACGGCTTTCACCTTCTATAACCCTGCCGTCCAAAGGTATCCTGTCTCCCGGACGAATCAGTATCCTATCCCCTCTGACTGCTTCCCCTGCCGGAATCTCCCGGACTTCACCATCTTGAAATATATTTACAACTTCCGGCCGCATATCTACTGCTTCCATAATCTGAGAACGGCTTCTCTCTACCGCTATGTCCTCAAAAAATTCACCGATTCTATAAAACAGCATTACACCTACCGCCTCGGCAAAATCCCCGATAGAAAAGGCGGCAGCCGTTGCCACGCTCATAAGAAAATTCTCATCAAACAAACGGCCATTCTTCAAGTTTTTAAGCGCCTTCCCTATAATCTCCAGACCCAGTATAAGATATGCTGCTACAAATGGCGCTGCGTTTATAACCGTATCCGAAACCATATTCTCTGCTACAATTCCTGCTGCAAAGAGTACAGCGCCTGCGCCAATTACAAGAATATCTTTTTTATTAGCTTTTAAAAAGCTTTCTTTTTCTTTTTGTACAGTCTCCTCCTCGGGTATTACAATCACCTCAGATTCAATGGATGAACAGATTCTTTGAAGATCTGGCAGCAGATTCTTCGGTTCCTCTGACGCCACTGCAAGCTTCTTTGTAGCAAACGTAATTGCAGCCGCCTTCACCTCCGGCAGACGATTAATCTCCCGCTCCATCTTTGCAGCACAGTTAGCACAGCCCAGATTCTCTAATATATATACCCTCTGTGCTGCTCCTGCAGGCATAACATATGCTTCGTGCATTACTTCCTCATGATGATGCTCATGACCGCAGCCACATTCTTTACTATGATGATGCTCATGACCGCAGCCATTTTCTTCACCATGAGCATGGTGTTCATGATGCTCATGATGCTCATGGCCGCAGCTGCATTCTTCCTGACAGTGTTCTTCGTACATCTCTTTATCCTTCATAACCCGCGCCTCCGTTTATTACATTATATGAATAATTGCTCATATGTTCATAATATAATATAATCACGTTAGACAGGAAATGTCAATACTTTCACGAAAATATTTCTGGCAATTTTTTATTCTGACGGATTTGGATTATAGGTGTATTTTCTGTTCCGTTTTACAAACCAGAAAACGCCGCCTGCACAGGCGCTGCACCCTGTCATGGCTGCCAGCGCTCCAGCCGGACTTTTTTTCGTTCTGTCATTCTTTTTTTCTTCTTTTTTCCTTTCGGCTTTTTCTTCTTTCTTCTCTCCTGTCAGCATCCTCCTGATGGGCTTTACCACCTTCTGCATGACTGTTTCTTTTGGAACAACCTCAAATGTAATACTTGCTACGGCTTTATTTCCAGCCTTGTCAACTGCATTTGCCACTACCTCATAATATCCATGTTCACGGACCGTATACCGTTCTGACTTGCTGTTCTGTCCTGATTCCTGCAATATGCCATTAATTCTGACCTCTTGTATTTCATCCTCCGGGTTACTTACAGTAATTTCGAAGGTTTTCTCTTCTTCATACTTCTCTTCCCCCTTGATTTCTGAAAAAATAATATCCGGCGGCGTATGGTCTATGACAAAGACGGCCTCTGCCTTTGATTTATTCCCGGCGGAATCTACGGCTTCAACACACAGACTATGCCTTCCCTCGTCTGTGATCTCTTCTCCCAAGGAATACAGCTTTTCGTCCACCCGTATCTGATATTGGTAGGTTGTGAAGTCCTGAATAAACTCATCTTTTTCATAATCCCACCGGAACTTTTTCATATACTGCCCTTCAAGCCTGTCAACATAACGAATAACCGGATTCTCGCTGTCTATGATAATCTGTGACTCCTTTTTGGCGGCATGTCCCGCCATATCCTCTGCATATACCTTTATACGATAAATCCCATCCTCCGCACATGTAAAACAGGCTTCTTTTGTATTGTCTCCGCCTGTCCACACTGCTTCCGGCAAGTACGATTTTTCGCCGTCTGCATTTTCCCATTCTATTTCTGCCTGAAAGGTTTTCAGCTTGTTTTCCTCTGCTATTCTGAAGGTAACGTTTGTCTGGCTTCCTGTAATCATATAATCCCTGATTCCCTCAATATCAATTGTCGGAGCGCTGCTGTCAATATATATTTTTCTTGTATTTTCACTTCTGTGTCCTGCTTTATCTGTTACTGTTACCGTAACATCGATTCCCTCATTATTCATGGAAGCGGTCTGAAGAATAAAGCTCCCGCTGGCCTCATAGATTGTTCCTATAATTTCATTTCCGCAATAACAGGAAATAGATTCGATCTGGCTGCCCTTTTCTCCGTCATATGCCGAAACGTCTATCCATACTTCGTCCTGATACCATACATCAAAGCCTGACGGCGCCGACACTTCAAATACGGGCGCCGCTGTGTCTACCAGAAATTCTATTGTCTGTGCATATTCTTCCAGTCTGATGCCATTTTCATCTTCCATATGAATCGTCAGAATATTCACTCCCTCTCTGAACTGTTCCCCGGAAAGCCGGACTCTGCCGCCTTCTTGTGAAAGAGTCCCTTTTATCTCCTCTGTCTCTCCATTGCTCAGGCTGTATATAGTATTTCCGCTTTTGCTTACATGACATATTTCTACCTCCGGGGGAGTAATATAGTACCCATTCCTGCCGTCGGCCTTTGATATTTCAACCTGATATTCCCTGACAGGTTCGGGAACCGGTTCTGGTTCCGGTTCTTTATCCCCTTCTGTATTTTCCTTATTTTCATTTATTTCTATATTTTCCTGCTCTTTTTTATTCTCTGCATGAAGCGCCGGGGAATGCTGATAATATATCAGCACAAGCAGCAGAATAAGAAAAAATATATTTTTCATCTTCCTACCCATAGATCTTCTCCCTCCATAATGATGCCATACTCCTGTTTTAGTTTCCCAAATTCTTCCTTCTCTACTATCTCTGGCATTTCCTCAATATACTTTTTAACCGTCTGGGCACATATTTCCCTTTCAACTTCCGTATCCGCGCACAGCATCCTAATGTGTATAAGACGAAGCTCCGCGGAAGCCCCCAGCTCCTCAATGCCCCTCCGGCATATTCTTCCTGCCTGATCAGGCTCTTCCCTTTCCTGATATAAAAAGATCAGCTTTTTATAAACTTCTTCTTTAAACCCATCCCCACTTTCCCATTTCAGCATATCCTGGTACTCTTCAATGGCATTCCCTATCTCTCCCGCTTTTTCGTAGGCGAATGCCATATAGCCTGTAAGTTCGCGCCTTACACTCTCTTCTGCGTTTTTTCTGCATTGTCTGCCAAGGCGTATAATTTCCTTAGCCGCTTCTTCATCCTCTAAAAGACGGTATCCCTCAATCAAACACCGATAATACTTTTCTTTTTCCTCCTCCGGAAATGCTGTTTCCATTTCCTCAAGCAGAGTCTTAAGTTCGGCTTCCTGTCCTGAGGCGTCTTTTACAATCATATATTCCGACAGCTCCATGAGTTTGCCTGACAGCCTGTCCTCTTTATCCTCCGCAAAGTATTCCCGGCTTTTTTCATAATCCTTTTTATCCAGAAAATATAAAAGTCCAAGCTCTCTTTTTAATGCGGATATTTCTCTTTCCTCCGGGGTATCTTTCATCCTTTTTCCCCCAGTTTCGGAAGGAGCTGCTTCCCGCCGGTATTCTGTCCTCTTTACAAAATACGGATACAAGACAAGACCTGATGCCAATATAAGCATGGCTGTAATCATCAGGAAGGTTCTTCTTTTTAATATATGTTTTTCTTCACTTCTGATATAAATTACTGGAATATGTTTACGAAGCTGGGACACCTGTGTATATGCCCTTTTTGAATGTCTGTCAAGACTTCTGGATATGATTTTCTGAAACCGAACCTCTTCGCCTTTTGTAAGCCCAGGCTCCGGTTCTGATGCGGATAGTAAATACTGAATCGTTTTTCCCAGACCATAAATATCGAGAAAAATGCTCTCCGTCTGATAGTAGGACTCCTCCGGAGGCAGAAAGTGCTCTCTTACACTTCTTCTCTGTATTACAGCTATAGTCCGTTCATTTGATTTTGCATTCATATCAAGAAAATAGAGTTCTTTTTTCCCTGTTATAATAATACAGTAAGGATTCACATATCTATAGCATGGTTTTCCCCGACACCTGTGGATGCACTCCAGCTGTTTCGCCATCTCATGAATCCATAGAAATAATTGTCCCTTCGAAAGATTAGGATAATACTTAAGCCATTTGATAAGCGGCATACCTTTCACATACTCAGAGCTTACGTAGCAGCTCCGGCTGTGTTCTATCAGGCGTAGCACATCATAGCCTTCTGATTCACTCATCTGCATCACCTCGATTTCCTGTTATTATCTGCTGTTCTGGAAAACTTTACTGATTGGTTTCCGAATATGAAAGAATAAAAACCAGATATAATAGAATGTTTGTATTTTATGACAATACGAGAAGAAAAGCAAGCAACAATATGTTGCACGCACGATTGTATATAAATAAAAAAAGCAGATAACGGGAGTCGAACCCGCCTCTCCGGCTTGGGAAGCCAGCGTTCTACCGATGAACCATATCTGCTTAGCAATATCATTATACTCCTATAGCCCTCCAAAAATCAACCCTTTTTTTATTCTATCTGCCAGTCCACCGGCTCCACTCCATGAGCCTTTAAAAACTCATTGGTCTGGCTGAATGGCCTGCTGCCGAAAAATCCCCTGTATGCTGAAAGCGGACTGGGATGGGAGGCCTTTAAAATCAGATGATTCGGATTGTGAAGCATCTGTGCCTTACGCTGTGCAGGACTTCCCCATAAAATAAAGACAATGGGTCTGTTCTGACTATTAAGCGCCATAATTGCCGCATCCGTAAACTCTTCCCAGCCGATCCCCCTGTGAGAATTTGCCTGATGCGCACGAACCGTCAATACTGTATTTAGCATCAGGACGCCCTGCTCTGCCCATTTTGTAAGGCACCCATGCTCCGGAATCTTACACCCCAGATCATCCTGGAGCTCCTGATAGATATTAACAAGAGACGGAGGAATTTCCACCCCTTTTTTTACAGAAAAGCACAGACCATGGGCCTGTCCGTGATTATGATACGGATCCTGTCCTAAAATTACAACCTTCACGTCATGAAGGGGGGTAAGATGAAACGCATTAAATATATCCTCTGCTGGAGGAAAAATAAGCCTTGTCTTATATTCCTGATTCACTGTCGCAAACAATTTTTTATAATAAGGCTTCTTAAATTCATCCTTCAATGCTTCTAACCAGTCATTATTAATCGCTGCCATAACATGCTCTCCTTTGTACTAAATCCTTACAGCCACACCGCTTCCGCGCAGATATTTCTTTACCTCTCTAATCGTAAGCTCCTTATAGTGAAACAAGGATGCCGCCAGCGCCGCATCTGCTTTGCTGTCTGTGAGCGCTTCTTTAAAGTGTTCTAGAGTTCCGGCGCCTCCTGACGCAATCACCGGAATAGAGACTGCTTCTGCTACAGCTTTTGTAAGCTCCAGATCGTAGCCTGCTTTTGTTCCGTCGCAATCCATACTGGTAAGCAGAATCTCTCCTGCTCCAAGCCGCTCTACATTTGCCGCCCATTCAAGAGCATCTATGCCCACGTCGACACGCCCGCCGTTTTTGTAAATATTCCACCCGCTTCCGTCTGTACGCTTCTTGGCATCAATTGCCACAACTACACACTGGCTTCCGAATTTGTCCGCTGCTTCCGAAATAAGCGTCGGCGTATTAATTGCCGACGAGTTAATTGAAATCTTATCCGCGCCCTCTCTTAATAGGGCTTTGAAGTCCTCCACTGTACGGATACCGCCTCCTACCGTAAATGGAATAAATACAGTCTCAGCAACCTTGCGGACCATTTCCACCACCGTATTCCTGGCATCCGAGGAGGCTGTTATATCAAGAAAAACCAGCTCGTCTGCACCTTCCTTGTCATATGCCTGTCCAATCTCCACCGGATCTCCGGCATCCTTCAAATCCACAAAATTCACACCCTTTACAACCCGGCCGTTATTTACATCCAGGCAGGGAATGATTCTCTTCGTATGCATTTTTGCTCCTCCATCTATATAGCTACAAAATTTCTGAGTATTTGTATTCCCACATCACTGCTTTTCTCCGGATGAAATTGACAGGCAAACACATTCCCTGACTCTACAGACGCATGAATCCGCGTACTGTATTCCGTTACCGCCGTTACAATACGTTCATCCGCCGCCCGCAGATAATACGAATGTACAAAATATACATAGGGTTCTTCCGGAAGACCTTTAAACAGTCTTCCGCCACTGTAAAGCTTAAGAGAATTCCATCCCATGTGAGGAACCTTAAGGCCTGCATTCTCAGGTATTCTGACAATTTCTCCTTTTAAAACACCGAGTCCCTTTACTCCCGGTGATTCCTCGCTGCGTTCAAAAAGGAGCTGCAGGCCCAGGCAGATTCCAAGAAACGGCGTATCCCTCCTAGCGACTTCACGAATTACTTCGTCAAGCCCGTAATTGACAAGCTTTTCCATAGCGTCTCCAAAGGCGCCTACTCCCGGCAGTATTACTTTATCGGCGTCAAGAATCGCCCCGGCATCCCGTGTGACAGAAACCTCCTGGCCCAAAAGCCTCAGGGCCTTTTCCACACTTTTTATATTCCCTGCGTCATAATCAATGATTGCGATCATAGCCTGTATCCTCTCGTATATTTATCATTCTCGTGTGTTAACAGATTCATTTTACCACAGGAATGATTTCTATTCCATATCTAATTCAAACCAGAAGGCTACTCCGTTGTCATAATTCTCAACGCCGTATTTTTGATGAAAGGATTCCATCACTGCCTTTACGATAGAAAGCCCGATACCATTTCCGCCATACTCTCTCGTATGCGCTTTATCCACCTTGTAAAACTTGTCCCAGATATGAGGAAGTGAGTCTTCCGGTATGGGAGCGCCTGTATTAAATACAGATATCCTTACCTTTCCGTCTGCAGCGGCAAATTTCACTTCAACTACACGATCCCCTTCCAGGTGATGAAACGCATTGCTGATATAGTTCCGTAAGACCTGCTCTGTCTTAAACTCATCCGCCCAGACATAGACCGAAGCCTCCTGGCGGAAAATGACCTTTGCTTCTTTTTGCTGCGCCATAATCTCCATACTCTGTAAGATACCGCAGGTTACCTCTGTAAGATCAAATCTTTCAAACTCTATCTTCTCATCGCCGAACTCCAGCTGATTTAATGCCATCAAATTTTTCACCATCTGATTCATTTTCGACGCCTCATCCATAATGACGTCACAATAAAATTCTCTGCTTTCCGGATCGTCATTAACTCCTTCCTTAAGGCCCTCTGCATATCCCTGAATTAATGCAATGGGCGTTTTAAGTTCGTGGGAAACATTTCCCATAAACTCACTGCGCATCTGCTCCAGCTTCTCTTTTCGTTCAATATCTATCTGAAGGCTGTTATTGGCACGTTTCAGTTCCGATATAGTGCTTTCAAGCTTCTTCGACATTCGGTTAAAATTAGCGCCCAGCTCTCCGATCTCGTTCATTCCCCCGCTGGTATATTTTGCATTAAAGTCCAGATTCGCCATCCGGTTTGACAAAACTGCCAGCTCCTTAATCGGCTCTGTCAGTTTCTTTGAAAAGTACCAAACAAGCGCAATACAAACGGCCGTCATGATACTGCCTACATAGATTAAAAACCTATTGGAAATGTCCGCGCTCTCCCGTATACTCTCCAGCGGGCTTCTTAGGAGAAAAGAGCTTCCGTTGTCAAAACTGCCCCACATTTCAATATATTCTGTCTGATTCCACCGATCCCTCGACTGCATAAGCTGATAGTTATCTGTTCTTTCAAGAAGTCTGCTTTCTTTTTGCGCCTGATTAAGCATATAACCCTTCAGCTGATTTTTAAGCAGCTCCATATCATGCACATTGGTCACCACACGGTTATTTTTTTCATCTACAATAAGAAAGGAAAGATTATTCCTTTCTGCAAGTCCTTGTAAAATAACCGCCACATCACTGTCCTCAATGGTTTCTTCCTCCATTGCGCTTCTTAACTCTCCGTACATCTGCACAAAAGCCATTTTCTTATTGCTGATATAATATGGTTCCAGAAATTTTACATTTATCACAAGCAAAACTAACAGAAGGCTGACCAGCAGACCAATAAACACAACTGTCATCTGCCTTTTAATTGAGCGCCTCATCTACTCCACCTCAAACTTATATCCCATACCCCAGATTGTCTTAATATAATTCCCCTTACCGCCAAGCTTATTCCGAAGCTTTTTTACATGGGTATCAATCGTTCTCGCGTCTCCGAAATAATCATAATTCCAGACACTGTTAAGTATTTTCTCACGCGAAAGGGCTATTCCCTGATTTTCTACAAAATAGGACAAAAGCTCAAACTCTTTATAGCTAAGCTCAATCTCCTGACCGTCTACCTGTACGCGGTGGGCCGCTTTATCAATCGCAATACCTCCTGCGTCTGCAACTTCTGCCGCATCAAGCGTGCGGGTACGCCTCAGAATCGCCTCCACTCTTGCCACCAGGATTTTCGGGCTGAAGGGCTTGGATATATACTCGTCAACTCCCAGCTCAAATCCCTGAAGCTCGTCCTGCTCCTCCCCTCTGGCTGTCAGCATGATAATCGGCACCTTTGAGGTCTGGCGCACCTCGCGGCAAACCTGCCATCCGTCCATCTTGGGCATCATAACATCCAAAATCAACAGCGCGATATCTTTATCTCTGTAAAACAGCTCCATTGCCTCCTCGCCGTCGCCGGCTTCCAGGACGCGGAAGCCTTCTCTCTCAAGAAAATCCCTGACAAGCTTACGCATCCTGCTCTCATCATCCACTACTAATATTTTAACTCTATCCATGTACTCTTCATTTCCTTTCACATAGTAGAATTATTTTATCATATAAATATGTCTGTTTTGTGAAAACCATATAGACTTTTAATTTAAATCCAGCGAGCTGTCAAGCATATAAACCCCTTCCACAGACTCATCCTTAAGAATCTTAAGAAGCTGTTCCTTGGAGGCAACTACGACAATTCCGTAACCATTTATTCCCTGCGCTTCAACATACTCCAGAGCATTCTGATATTTTAAGGGATTTGCAACATTTTCTCCGGGTACGCTGGAATCAAAAATCTCAAGAAATTTTCTGTTATCCTCTGCCAGCATAAACTTCAGACTAGATATCACATGCTCTGTAAGCACTTCCGGAGGACAGATTCCTTCTCCCTCATACTGACCTAAATCCAAATAGGGATATTCCTCCTGTGAATACAAATCCACAGTCCAATATCCTACCGCCTCCGGTATAAATCCCAAACGGCCGCCGGCAGAAGAAACCTCTATCGGAATATACAGATACTGCGCCTCGTACTGAGTCATAAACTTTACAAGCTCCTCTGCATCCTTCATTTCTTCAAAGGAAAGAGCCGCCCTGATTTTCATCGTCTCCGGAAGCTCTCCAAGCCTCTTTCTCGCTTCCTCAACGTCAATGCAGCATGAGGATTCATACCCATAATCATGCGTAAAAGCATTGCCCGGCATATCCGATATATTCCAGAACATATCCTGCCTGTACAGATGATTCCTGACCAGCTCAAGAGCGTGGTGGCTGACCTTCCCATTTATCTGTGTCTGCACGTCTATCGTATATCTGCCGTAGCCCTCCTCCCTTACATTCGCAGAGGCAAAGCCTTTCTCTCCGCAGAACAGCTCCATATACACGGCTAATGAGAGCTGAAAGGGCTGATACACAATCACACTTTCTGTTTTCTCGTCAAAAATTTCCTTCGTTCTGGCCGGATTGTAACAAATCCTATTAAGAAACGGCGACAAACCAAAAATAAGCGCAATGACAATTATGAGCACCACGGCTCCCGACGCTGCGGCATATTTCCGAAACTTTTTTTCCACAGCTTTCGAAATCTCTCTTTGAAACGTCTGAGTCCCCCTGCTTTCCTCCGGTTCCTCCTCAAACAACTCTTTGTCCAGCTTTTCATCCATATAAGAAAGAATCACTTCTATTCTCTCTATATCCTCCTGAACAGCTTCTGTGTCTTCCTCCTCCAGATTTCCTTCTAAATACTTCTGAAATTTTTCCCTATATTTCATCTCTGCACCTGCCTTCCTGTTCATCTTCACTAAGTAACAGCTTTAGTTTCCTCCTGGCACGGTATAAAAGCACCCTGACATTACCGTTAGAAATCTGAAGCACACCGCTTATCTCCTCCTGTGAAAGTCCGGTAAAATAATAAAGGATAACCGCCTCCCGTTCCAGTTTGCCAAGTCTTTGTACCATCTGATACAGCTTCTGGTTCCGTTCCTTACTTATTAACCGTCCCAGAATATCCTCCTCGCTCTGCCCCTCCTTATATGCTTCTGTTTTTCTGTTTCGAAGCTTTTCCCTTCTCCATACATCCAGATACAGATTCCTTGCCACTGTAAAAAGCCACGGCAGCATCTCCTCTCTTACTGCTTTCAAGGTACAAAAGGCTTTTAAAAAAGTCTCCTGCGTCAAATCCTCTGCAAGGCTATGGCTGTGACAAAGGGAATAAAGATACAGATACACCTGATTTGCATATTTCTTATAAAGCATTTCCAAAATATCTTTCTCCACCCTGTCACCTCCTTTTAAACAGATAACGAACAAATGGCAGAAATGTTACAGTCTCAAATTAAAAAAGCGATCCGAAAACGAACCGCTTCTTTCTTCTTATAAGAAAATATATTTCAAAATGAATAACACAGCCAGCACATACATCAGCACACTGACCTTTTTCTCCTTCGCTTTCCCCGTAAGCAGGTTCAGCGCCACATAGGAGATTACTCCCATAGATATACCTTCGGAAATGCTGTAGAAAAACGGCATCGCAGCAATACATATATAGCAGGGAAGGGCTTCGGAAATATCATTAAAATTAATATTTACTACATTGGTCAGCATATAAAAGCCAACCACAATCAAAGCAGGCGCCGTTGCAAATGAAGGGATTGCAAGAAAAATCGGCGAAAGGAACAATGCAAGACCAAAGAGAATGGCTGTTGTTATCGAAGTAAGTCCGGTTCTTCCTCCTTCTGTCACACCGGAAGCGCTTTCTACAAAGGTTGTTGTTGTTGTTGTGCCAAGCGCGGCGCCTACGGTTGTTGCCACCGCATCTGCCATAAGCGCGCCTTTAATCCTTGGAAGCTTTCCTTCCTTATCCAGCATGTCTGCCTTTGAAGCCACTCCAATCAACGTACCGATGGTGTCAAACATATCTACAAACAAAAATGCAAAGATAACTACAATAAAGTTCAATGAAAGAATCCCGCTAAACTGAAGCTTGCCAAAAACCGGCAGAATACTCGGCACGGAAAGCCCATTGCTGAAATCCGGCAGAAGTCCGTAAAATCCAATTTCAGGATTTGGAACATAAATTCCTGCAAGCTGGAAGATAATGCCCAGAACCCATGTAATCAGAATCCCCCACAAAATATTACCCTTTATATTTTTGATTACAAGAATTCCTGTAATAATTACTCCGGCAATTGCAAGCAATACCGTAATTCCCACATCCTGGAAACCGGCCTCTACGCCATTTGCAAGATTATAGCCATCCACAGAAAACAACTCCACCAGCGTAGCGCCGCTGACTACAATATTTGCATTCTGAAGTCCGATAAATGCGATAAACAAACCGATCCCAACGCTGACCGCTGCTTTAAGATTCAGTGGAATTGCATTAAAGATCGCCTCCCGTACGTTAGTAAGAGAAAGAATAATAAAGATAATACCCTCTACAAACACTGCGGTAAGCGCAACCTCCCAGGGATACCCCATACCCAGAACAACCGTATAGGCAAAATATGCGTTCAGTCCCATACCCGGCGCAAGCGCAAACGGATAATTTGCCAAAAACGCCATCAGAAGCGTACCTATAAGGGACGCAAGAGCCGTAGCTGTAAAGACAGCTCCCTGATCCATACCTGCAACCGCCAAAATACTGGGATTCACTGCAAGAATATACGCCATCGTCATAAACGT
>CAOJQZ010000048.1 GCA_948441955.1 uncultured Lachnospiraceae bacterium
AGATGCCGGGTGTGATACTGGCATGAAGATAGCTAAGCAGTGCAAAGCCGAGTCCGCCGGCGGCGCCTGCACCGCTGGTGCGTGTGTGATCACAGCCTAAAGCCCGTACGGTTGCCTGTGCGTAATGAGCCATTGCCTGGTCAAGCTTTGGCGCCATGGCTCCGGTCACTCCCTTTTGGGGACCATAAATAAAAGTGGCGCCGTTCTCTCCGCAAAGAGGATTTGCCACATCGCAGGCAATATGGAAACGGCAGTCCTTAAGGAAGGGATTTAGTCCGGATATGTCTATAGTATGGACTTTATCTAAGGCCTGACCGCCTTCTCCAACATCATGGCTGTTTTTATCGAGAAAAACAGTTCCAAGAGCCTTAAGCATACCAATGCCGCCGTCGTTTGTGACACTGCCGCCTATTCCAATAATAAAGTCCCGGCATCCTTTTGTGAGGGCATCAAGAATCATTTCACCGACTCCGTAGGTTGTAGCGTTCATAGGGTCTCTTTTTTCTGTCAGAGTGATTCCGGCGGCAGAAGCCATTTCTATAACGGCAGTTCCTTTTTCTTTTAAATATCCATAATAGCATGGAACCGGTTCGTGAAAGGGGCCGGTTACAGTAACATTGACACGTTCAGCATTCAGGCCCTGGATGAATGCGTCTACTGTTCCCTCTCCTCCATCGGCGGCAGGCCGTACAATAACATCGGCATCTGGTTTTGCCGCCAGAACACCTTCTTTCGCCGCAAGTCCTGCTTCTGTGGAAGTAAGGCTTCCTTTAAAAGAGTCCATTGCAATAACAACTTTCATGTACATTCCTCCCCAATTCATTAATTTATCATGGATAATATTATTTTAAAATTCTTTATAAAAGTTTTCGTGTAAATGTATTATATGATCAGTAAAGGATAATATCAAGTGTGCCGGCAGGGAAGTATGAATAATTCGGGGTTAAACAACAGTACGGAGTTTTTAAAGATAAAATCAATTTTGCGGTATAAAATTCCTTCATTTACAGATAATAGTATTAAATTTACAGATGGAGGAATCGATACTATGAAAGCTACAGGAATTGTGCGTAGAATAGATGATTTGGGCCGAGTAGTTATTCCAAAGGAAATCCGGCGTACACTGAGGATCCGGGAAGGCGACCCGCTTGAAATATTTACAGACAGAGAAGGGGAGATTATTCTCAAAAAATATTCTCCTATCGGGGAGCTGTCCGTATTTGCAAAACAGTATGCGGAAAGCCTTTCGCAGACTATGGGATGTCTGGTATGCGTCTGCGATATGGATCAGATTATCGCAACAGCAGGAAGCGGAAAAAAGGATCTACAGGAAAAATATATCAGTAAACCGCTCCAGAAGGAACTGGAGGATAGGAGCAATATACTGGCGGCAAAAGGAGATAAAAAGTATGTAAAAATCATCGCCGAACAGGAGGAGGACTATGAATATGAGGTTATTACTCCGATTGTCTGCGAAGGAGACGTAATCGGAGGGGTTATCTTTCTGTCAAAGGATGAAAAGAAAAAGCTTGGCGGCACAGAACAGAAGATGGCAGTCTGCGCGGCGTCATTTTTGGGAAGACAGATGGAACAATAATGTCATAAAAGTCCTTATATCATCATACCTTGTGATAGACAAGGGAGGGATGAGATGGAAAAACAGCTAAGGAAAGATTCAAAAATAATGTGGGTATTAAAAGCGCTTCTTGTATCTTATATCATCACAGGAATATTGCTTGTTATACTCACATTCCTTATGTACAAGATTGAACTGAACGAGAAATCTGTGGCCGCAGCGATTATTGCCGTATATCTGATATCTACACTGATTGGCGGAATCATAATCGGTAAGCTTGCCCGTGTAAAACGTTATCTATGGGGAATAGGACTCGGAATTGCTTATTTCGGGTTACTGCTTTTAATTACTCTTGGCGTATACCGTACGCTCAACGGTGATGTCGCAAATCTAATGACTACATTTATATTATGCGCCGGCGGCGGAATGGCCGGCGGAATGTTATCCTGATTTGGTTATTTTTCGGAGAAAAGGGATTGCGTAACCTATGAGAAAATGATATAATATCCGAAGTTAAGCGAGTCAAGGAGGAGATGTTATCATGAAACATGTAAAGACATTAAATACACAGACGTTAAATAATACTGTAAAAAAGAGCGGCTGCGGTGAATGCCAGACATCCTGCCAGTCAGCATGCAAGACATCCTGTACAGTAGGAAACCAGACATGTGAGCAGAAAAGATAATTTAGTATTTATGTGAATACTTAAGAGACAGCGGTCTTAAGAGGTCGCTGTTTCTTATTGTTACTGTTTGTTACTATGTTCAGGAGGAAGCAATTTGATTCATCAGTATAAGAGTAATGGATATAATATTGTTTTAGATGTGTACAGTGGTTCGGTTCATGTGATGGACGACCTGTGCTATGCTGTAACAGCTGTTTTGAATGAACAGAATGAAGAATATACGGAAGAAACGCTTTCAGAACCGTCAGTTTTGCGTGCACTTGAAGAAAGGCTCGGAGCTGTCTATAAGAAGGAAGAAATAAAAGAAGCCCTCTTGGACATTATAGAGCTTACGAAAGCGGGACAGCTTTTTGTGAAGGATGCCTTTGAGGATATGATTGAGGCGGTTAAGGAAAGAAAAACAGTTGTGAAGGCACTTTGTCTTCATATTGCCCATGACTGCAATCTTGCCTGTAAATACTGTTTTGCAGAGGAGGGAGAGTATCACGGAAGGCGGGCTCTTATGAGCTTTGAAGTGGGAAAAAAGGCATTGGATTTTCTAATAGCCAATTCCGGCAACAGACAGAATCTGGAGGTGGATTTCTTCGGCGGCGAGCCGCTTATGAACTGGCAGGTGGTAAAAGATCTGGTGGCATATGGAAGGAAGCAGGAAAAGCAGCATAATAAGCATTTCCGCTTTACGGTGACAACGAACGGCGTGCTTTTGAACGATGAGATTCAGGAGTTTATCAATAAAGAGATGGACAATGTAGTTTTAAGTCTTGACGGCAGACAGGAAGTCAATGACAGGATGCGTCCGTTCAGGAACGGGGAGGGAAGCTATAAGCTGATTGTGCCCAAGTTTCAGAAGCTTGCAGACAGCAGAAATCAGGAGAAATATTATGTTCGCGGCACCTTCACGAGAGAGAATTTTGATTTCGCAGAGGATATTCTTCATTTTGCCGATTTGGGTTTTAAGCAGATGTCCATAGAGCCTGTAGTGGGAGACGAAAGTGATCCCTATGCGATACGTGAGGAAGATCTTCCGGCGATCAGGGAGGAGTATGACCGTCTCGCGAGGATTATAATTGAAAGAGAAAAATGCGGGAAGGGTTTTAATTTTTTCCATTTTATGATAGACTTAGACGGTGGACCGTGTGTGGCAAAGCGCTTGTCAGGCTGTGGTTCCGGAACGGAGTATCTGGCAGTAACTCCTTGGGGAGATCTGTATCCCTGTCATCAGTTTGTAGGTCAGGAAAGCTTCCTGATGGGAAATGTAGATGAGGGTATTGTGCGGCCCCAAATTGCGGATGATTTCCGAAGCGTAAGTGTGTACTCGAAGAAGGGCTGTAGAGACTGTTTTGCCAAATTTTACTGCAGCGGCGGCTGCATGGCGAATTCCTATAATTTTAACGGATCCCTCCAGAGCACCTATGAAATCGGGTGCGAGATGCAGCGGAAACGAATAGAATGTGCGATTATGATAAAAGCAGCATTAGCTGAAAGATAGAAAGGAAGTTTATTTACAATGAAGAAAAGCAGAGGCGTACTTAGTCTTGTCGTGACTGTAGCTCTTATTGGGCTGCTGGCGTTTACAACGATAGCTGGTTTTGGTAAGAGCCATGCCGGATCAGCCAGAAATATCAAACTTGGCCTTGATCTTGCCGGAGGAGTCAGTATTACCTATCAGGTGAAGGATAAGAATCCGTCAGAGGAAGAGATGAAGGATACGCTCTATAAGCTTCAGAAGCGTGTAGAGCAATACAGTACGGAATCCAGCGTATATCAGGAGGGGAATGATCGAATCAATATAGAAATTCCTGGTGTATCTAATGCAAATGAGATTTTGGATGAATTAGGACAGCCGGGTTCTCTATATTTTATCGCACAAATGGGAAGCGATGGCACAGAGAATTATTCTCAGGTAAATTCAACCGGTGACGCGGCGCAGGATTATCAGCTCAATAAGACCATTGAAGAGCTGCAGAAAGACGGCTCGATTGTGCTTGGCGGGACAGATATAAAAGGCGCCCAGGCAGGTACAAGAGAAGAGGAGCTGACAAAACAGAGGCTCAATGTTGTTTCCCTTACACTTACGGATGAGGGGGCAAAAAAATTTGCTGCAGCAACAAAGGTTGCGGCGGAGGCAGTTCCAAGACAAAGTATAGCTATCTATTATGACGGAAGCTTTGTAAGCGTTCCGAATGTAAATAATGTAATTGAAAATGGACAGGCGGAAATCAGCGGAAGCATGTCTTATGAAGAAGCAGACAGCCTTGCATCAACGATTCGTATCGGCGGACTTAAGCTGGAACTTGAGGAAATCCGTTCCAATGTTGTGGGAGCGCAGCTTGGAGAGCAGGCAATCAGCACAAGTTTGAAGGCCGGAGCAATTGGTCTTGTCATTGTATTTCTGTTTATGATTTTTGTATATTGTCTGCCGGGACTGGCTTCAAGTCTAGCGCTTGTGATCTATACAGGACTTGTGCTTGTAATATTGAATGCTTTTGAGGTGACTCTTACGCTTCCTGGTATTGCGGGTATTATTCTGGGTATCGGTATGGCAGTAGACGCCAATGTTATTATATTTGCCCGCGTCAAGGAAGAGATGTCCAGAGGAAAAAGTGTAAGAAATTCCTTAAAGACTGGTTTCCAGAAGGCTTTATCAGCTATTTTGGATGGAAATATTACGACTCTTATCGCCGCGCTTGTGCTATGGTTTATGGGGTCTGGAACAGTTAAGGGATTTGCACAGACACTGGGAATAGGTATTGTTGTGTCTATGTTTACTGCATTGGCAGTTACACGATTGATTGTATTTGCATTTTATGGGATTGGCCTCCGAAATGAAAAGCTGTATTATAGAAAAGGAAAAGAACATGCTACGGTTGATTTTCTTTCCAAGAAAAAAATATTTTTCTCAATATCCATACTTGTGATTGTGGTTGGAGCAGTATTTATCGGTATAAATTCTGCCGGAGGAAGAGGAGCATTTGCATACAGTCTTGAATTTGAAGGCGGTACTGCTACAAATGTAACATTCAATGAAGATTATTCTATCGAAGAGATTGATGAAAAGATTGTTCCAATCGTTGAAGAAGTGACTGGTGATGCCAATGTACAGACACAGAAGGTCGCGGGAACTAATCAGGTGATTATTAAGACGGTTACCTTGGAGCTTGCAGACAGAGAAGCGCTTAATCAGGCTATGGTGGAGAATTTCCAGGTAAATGAAGATGAAATAACAGCAGAAAATATCAGTTCGACAGTAAGTGGTGAAATGAGACGGGACGCGGTAATTGCAGTTATTGTAGCTACAATATGTATGCTTCTCTATATTTGGTTCAGATTTAAAGACATCCGTTTTGCAACCAGTGCGGTCGCGGCCCTTTTACATGACGTACTGATAGTGCTTGCGTTTTATGCTGTGGCAAGGATCTCTGTAGGCAATACATTTATTGCATGTATGCTGACGATTGTGGGTTATTCTATTAATGCTACAATTGTAATATTTGACCGTATACGTGAAGAGCTTCATTATTCATCCAGGCAGACGGATTTGAAAGAGCTGGTCAATAAGAGTATTACACAGACTCTGACAAGAAGTATTTATACGTCACTTACGACGTTCGTTATGGTTGCGGTATTATTTATTATGGGAGTAAGCTCGATTAAGGAGTTTGCATTGCCGCTTATGGCGGGCATTGTATGCGGCGCATATTCCTCAGTGTGTATTACCGGCGCATTATGGTATGTTATGAAGCAGAAAGCAGTAAAAAAATAAAAGGTCAGGAATGAACAGAGATTAGCATGGAAACGGCAACCGGACATATCTGCCCGGTTGCCGTTTTAGGTTTACGGAGGATGCTTATGGAAAAATGGGTGCTTCTTAGAAAGGGCGCTGATTTTGAAGCAATCAGCAGAAAATATGGTATCAGCAGAAGACTGGCCGCATTAATACGCAACCGGGAGATTATAGGGGATAAGGAAGTGGACGCTTATCTTAACGGAACGCTTACTGATTTCTATGACGGGATGCTTATGAAGGATATGGACCGTGCCGTAGAGCTTTTACTTGAGAAGATACGGGAGCACAAGAGAATCCGTGTTATTGGGGATTATGATATTGATGGAGTGAATGCCGTCTATATTCTGCTGGAAGGCCTGGAGGCTCTGGGTGCAGATGTAGACAGCGATATACCGGATCGGATGCAGGACGGATATGGGCTTAATATAAATCTGCTCGAGCGAGCCTTTAAGGACGGCGTAAACACAGTAATCACATGTGACAATGGGATTGCTGCGTCAGAAGAGATTGCATATGGAAAATCTCTCGGCATGTCAATCATTGTTACAGATCATCATGAAGTTCCCTATGAAGAAACGGAAAAGGGAAGGCGGTATAGACTTCCGCCGGCAGATGCAGTGGTGGATCCGAAAAGAGAGGACTGTCAGTATCCTTTTTCAGGACTTTGCGGCGCTGCGGTTGCTTATAAGCTGATAGAAGCGCTTCATGAAGTCTCAGGACGCGATGTTGAGGACATGGATTATCTCATAGAGAACGTGGCAATTGCAACGGTGGGCGATGTGATGGATCTGGTGGGTGAAAACAGAGTATTTGTAAAGGAAGGCCTGTCTATGCTTAAACGAACATCAAACCCAGGACTCCGCGCACTGATTCATTGTACCGGAATTAAAAAAGAGAATTTAAGCGCCTATCATATCGGGTTTATATTAGGTCCCTGCATGAATGCAGGGGGGCGCTTAGATACAGCAAAACGAGCCCTGCTTCTTCTCAGAGCAAAACAGAAGAAAGAAGCGGATATGCTGGCAGGTGAATTAAAGTCATTGAACGACAGCCGAAAGGATATGACGGTGCAGGCGGTGGAACAGGCGATTTGCATGATAGAGAACTCAAAACTAAAAAAGGATCGAGTCCTCGTAATATATCTGCCGGATTGCCATGAAAGTCTGGCGGGAATTGTGGCGGGAAAAATAAAAGAAAGATTTTATAAACCTGTGTTTATCCTTACAGATGCAAAAGGAGGCGTGAAAGGTTCGGGACGTTCAATCGATGCGTATTCTATGTATGAGGAGTTGAATAAATGCCGGCATTTATTTACCAAATACGGCGGGCATCGTCTGGCTGCAGGAATCCTGCTTCCGGCAGAGAATGTGGATGAGCTCAGGAAAGAGCTGAATGAGAACTGCACTTTAAGCAGCGAAGAGCTTACAGAAAAGGTGGTCATTGATATGGAGCTTCCTTTTTCCGGGGTCACGGAGGAATTTATAGAAGAGCTGTCTCTTTTAGAGCCTTTTGGAAAGGGAAATACAAAGCCCGTTTTTGCCGGCCGGGACATTGATTTTTATGATGTTCACATTATAGGAAAGAATAGAAATACGCTGAAAGCCCGAGTAACGGATCATACAGGCGTGAGCCTTCCTGCATTATATTTCGGAGATATTTCTGACCTTAAACAGACGCTGGAGGAGAAGAATAACCGGGTGGCGATTACCTATTATCCAGGGATTAATGAATATATGGGAAGAAAAACTGTTCAGATCATAATTACGCATTATAGGTAGAAATGTTTGAAAAACTGTGAAAGTAATGGTATACTTAGGTGTGTATTTTATGATGAAGAGGATGGAGAGTGGATGAAATGAAAAAGATTGAAGAATATGTAAGAAGTATTCCGGATTTTCCAGAGCCTGGAATCATATTCAGAGATGTTACAAGCGTGCTTCAGGATGCAGACGGACTGGCATTGTCTATTGATCTTATGAAGGAAAAGCTTGAAGAAGTAGAGTTTGATGTAATTGTGGGACCGGAATCAAGAGGATTTATTTTCGGCGTCCCGATAGCGTATAGCCTTCATAAGCCTTTTATTCCGATCCGTAAGAAGGGTAAACTTCCCTGCGAGACGGTTTCTGTAGAATATGCGTTGGAATATGGAACAGCAGAGCTTGAGATTCATCAGGATGCGATTAAGCCGGGACAGAGAGTGGTTATTATTGACGACTTGATGGCAACCGGAGGAACGAACGAAGCGATGATAAGGCTGATTGAAAAGCTTGGCGGTAAAGTAATAAAGGCGGTATTCCTCATGGAGCTTGCAGGGTTAAAGGGAAGAGAAAAGCTTAAAGGTTATGATATTGATTCTGTAATTATATATCCGGGGAAATGATTGTGGAAGTCAGGAAGAGAATGTTAGAAGGGAGGAGGCAATAATATGTCAGAGAAGATGACAACCTATGAGTCTTTTGACGGAAGGATTGCACCGGAGTCTCTTACAAAAGATCTTGGCAAGGGTCTCGATATTGTAGATGGTCATGCAGTGAAAGCGCCCTGTGATTATGAAAGTCCGGATAAGCTCTACGACATGTTAATTGCCCGTATCAGGAAATATCATCCATCTACGGATGTAAGTAAGATCAGGAAAGCATATGAGCTTGCAGACGAGGCTCACGGAAGCCAGTTTCGTAAATCGGGGGAGCCGTATATTGTACATCCTCTATGGGTGTCAATTATTCTTGCGGATCTGGAAATGGATAAAGAAACGATTATTGCGGCGATGCTTCATGATGTGGTAGAGGATACAGATATCAGTGAGGAAGAAATAAGCGAGCAGTTTGGAAAAGAGGTTGCCCTGCTGGTAGACGGGGTTACCAAGCTGGGAAGGCTTTCCTATTCCTCTGATAAATTGGAGGTTCAGGCGGAAAATCTTCGCAAGATGTTTCTTGCCATGGCAAAGGATATTCGTGTGATTATTATTAAGCTGGCTGACCGGCTTCATAACATGCGGACCCTTCAGTTTATGACGCCTGCAAAGCAGAGGGAAAAAGCAAAGGAAACGATGGATATTTATGCTCCTATTGCCCAGAGGCTTGGTATATCCAGAATTAAGACGGAGCTTGATGATCTGGCTCTTAAATATTCACAGCCGGAAGTTTTTTTTGATTTGGTAGATCAGATTAATACCAGAAAGACGGAGCGGGAGGAGTTTGTACAACAGATTGTGGAGGAAGTATACTCTCATTTAAAAAATGCCAAGATAAAAGGTGATGTAAGCGGTCGTGTAAAACATTTTTTCAGTATATACAAAAAAATGGTGAACCAGGATAAAACAGTGGATCAGATTTATGATCTTTTTGCAGTTCGTATTATTGTGGATTCAGTAAAGGACTGCTACGCTGCGCTGGGTGTGATCCATGAGATGTATACTCCTATTCCAGGACGCTTTAAAGATTACATTGCGATGCCAAAGCCCAATATGTATCAGTCTCTTCATACGACGCTTATGAGCTCTGTAGGACAGCCCTTTGAAATTCAGATTCGGACAAAGGAAATGCATAAAACGGCAGAGTATGGAATTGCCGCACACTGGAAATATAAAGAGACCGGAGACAGCAAGAAAAGTGTGGCGACACAGGAGGAGGAAAAATTAAGCTGGTTAAGACAGATTCTGGAATGGCAGCAGGACATGTCGGATAATCGGGAATTTTTGAATTTGATTAAAGGGGATCTTGACCTTTTTGCGGAGGACGTTTATTGCTTTACGCCTCAGGGAGATGTGAAGAATCTGCCTAACGGTTCTACCCCGATTGATTTTGCCTATGCTATCCATAGCGCAGTAGGAAATAAAATGGTAGGCGCCCGTGTAAACGGAAGACTTGTGCCGATTGATTATAAAATTCAGAACGGCGATCGTATTGAAATACTGACGTCGCAGAATTCCAGAGGGCCCAGCCGTGACTGGCTGAATGTTGTTAAGAGTACACAGGCGAAAAACAAGATTAATCAGTGGTTTAAAAAAGAATTTAAGGAAGAGAATATTGTCAGAGGAAAAGATATGATTGGGGCCTACTGCAGGACGAAATCAATCAATATTTCTGATATCATGCAGTCAAAATATCAGGATATCGTGCAGAAAAAATATGGCTTTAGGGACTGGGACTCAGTATTGGCGGCAATTGGACACGGTGGGTTAAAGGAAGGCCAGGTAGTCAACCGCCTTGTAGAAGAGTATGCAAGGGAGCATAAACAGGAGATTACCGATGAGGTTGTGCTTGAGAAAGTTGCTGAGGCGGCGCGTAATAAGGTGCATATTGCTAAGTCCAAGAGCGGTATTGTTGTAAAGGGAATTGACGATATGGCAGTACGATTTTCAAGATGCTGTAATCCGGTTCCCGGCGACGAGATTGTCGGGTTTGTAACAAGAGGCCGTGGTATGACAATCCACAGAACGGATTGTGTAAATATGATACATCTGACAGAGGCAGAGCGTGCAAGGCTTATTGAAGTGGAGTGGGAAAGTAATGTGGCAGAAAAAGCCGAGGGCCAGTATCTTTCGGAAATTAAGATGTACGCCAATGACAGAAAAGGGCTGCTTATGGAGGTTTCCAGAATTTTTACAGAAGCCGGAGTAGATGTGAAATCAATGAATATTCGTACAAGCAAACAGGGGACGGCTACGATAGAGACAGGGTTTATTGTGCATGGAAGAGAGGAGCTGGCGAAAGTAATTGGTAAGCTGCATCAGTTAGAGGATGTAATAGATATTGAGAGAACAACAGGTTAAAAGGAGTCTGAGCTAAATGAGGATTGAAAAATTTTCCGTAGGAATTCTGGGAACAAACTGCTATCTGGCGGTGAATGAAGAGACGAAGGAGATCGTTATCATAGATCCGGGCGGATGCCCAAAGAAGTTAATCACTCATATTAAAGAGGAGGACTATAAGCCGGCGGCGATACTTCTTACCCACGGACATTTTGATCATATCATGGGGATTGATGGGTTTTTAGAAGAATTTCCTATGCCGGTTTATGTGCATGAGGATGACAGGGACGCCATGAATGACGATCGTCTGAATCAGTCCAGAACCTATACTTCCGGTTATACATTTTCTAATGCAAGGTATGTAAAAGATGGAGAAATTCTTATGCTGGCAGGAATGAAATTTGAGGTGCTTCATACACCGGGACATACTATGGGCTGCTGCTGTTTTTATGTGCCGTCTGAACATGTATTATTCAGCGGCGATACTTTGTTTCAGAATTCAGTTGGGAGAACAGACTTTGAAAACAGCAGTACATCTGCGCTGCTCCGTTCTATTAAAGAGAAACTGTTTGTGCTTCCGGATGAGACACATGTGTATCCCGGACATTCCGGCGAGACAATGATTGGATATGAGAAGACACATAATCCTTATGTTTAGGGCAGGGAGTATTTAGAAATGATTCGGGTGATATGCAGCAGGGAAGCATATATTTATAATGGATATCATATGGTAAAGGCTTTTTATCCGCTTGAGGAAATAGTATCCTGTGTGGAGGAAAAAGCCTCTAATTATATCACAGTATATTTGAATGGGGTTGAGCTTGCCGCCATAACAGAAGAGCAGATACCAGAGGGAGAAAAATATGACAGCAGAGAACGGAAATATCGGATTGACTGTCTTTTGTATCAGGCGCTGTCTGCGCTCACAAAAAAGCGCCTTGCATGGGGAATACTTATGGGAGTGCGCCCAACAAAGCTTGCAATGGCGGAGCTTGAAAAGGGAACGGGAAAGGAAGAATTCACCGCCAGATTTCAGAAGGACTTTTTTGCGGCTCCCGATAAGGCGGAGCTTGTCTGGCAGATCGCAATAAGAGAAAAGGAGCTGCTTGGACGGCTGGAAAAAGAGAAGGGATACAGCCTGTATATCGGAATTCCCTTCTGTCCGTCAGTATGCACTTACTGCTCTTTTAGCTCCGGTTCACTATCTGACTGGGAGAATTCTGTAGAGGATTATCTTGCGGCGTTATGCAGGGAAATTGAGGCGGTTTCCAAGATGGCGGATAAATGGCGGTTAAATACGATTTATATTGGCGGAGGAACCCCTACAACTTTAAGCGCAGGGCAGCTGGAAAGGTTGCTTTTGACCATAAAGAAAGGATTTTCGAGAGAGTTTCTTTTGGAATATACGGTTGAGGCCGGCAGGCCGGACAGCATTACAGAGGAAAAGCTTGCAGTACTAAGAGCGTATGGCGTAACAAGGATCTCTATTAATCCTCAGAGTATGCAGCAGAAAACGCTGGATATCATTGGACGAAGGCATACGGTAGAAGATGTTTTCAAGTCATATTATATGGCAAGGGCTCTTGGATTTGATAATATTAATATGGATTTGATAGCAGGACTTCCGGGGGAGACAGCAGAAGACATGAGGAATACCCTCAGTCAGATCAAGAGACTTGCACCGGACAGCTTGACAGTACATGCGCTTGCTATTAAAAGAGCGGCAATGCTTGGAAAGAATAAAGAAGCTTTTGTGTCTGCGGATATTGCTGAGATGATTGAAGAGGCTGCCGCGGCTTCGGAAAAAATGGGTATGTCCCCGTATTATCTGTACAGGCAGAAAAATATTGCAGGAAATTTTGAAAATGTAGGCTATGCAAAGGTTGACAAAGCAGGAATATACAATATACTTATAATGGAAGAAAAGCAGTCTATTATCGCCTGTGGAGCAGGGGCGTCTACGAAACTTGTATTTAAGGAAAAAGTGGAGAATCCGGCGAATAAAAGAAAAAAAACAAACCTGATACGGCTTGAAAACGTAAAGGCGGTTGACGCTTATATAAGACGTGTAGATGAGATGATAGAACGAAAGGGAGAATGGCTATGGCGTTAAAGAAAAAACCAGTTACAGGCATGAATGACAGAATGCCCCGGGAGATGGAGATCAGGGATTATCTGATACAGCTTATTAAAGACACGTATAAAACCTACGGCTTCCAATCCATAGAAACCCCCTGTGTAGAGCACATCGAGAATCTTTGCAGTAAGCAGGGCGGCGATAATGAAAAGCTGATCTTCAAGATTATGAAACGGGGTGAAAAGCTTCGGATTGCCGAAGCAAAGGAGGAAAAGGATCTGGCGGACAGCGGGCTTCGTTATGATCTAACTCTGCCGCTTGCAAGATATTATGCCAATCATGCAAATGAGCTTCCGTCGCCTTTTAAAGCCCTTCAGATTGGAAATGTATGGCGGGCGGACCGTCCCCAAAAGGGTCGTTTCCGTCAATTTATGCAGTGCGATATTGATATTTTAGGAGAGGCAGGGATTCTGTCGGAAATTGAGCTGATTCTAGCTACAACAGCGATGCTTGGAAAGCTTAACTTCAGAAATTTTACAGTATGCATCAATGATCGTAATATTTTAAAAGCAATGGCGGCATATAGTGGTTTTAGAGAAGAGGACTATGATGAGGTGTTCGTCATTTTAGATAAAATGGATAAAATCGGAAAGAAGGGCGTGGAGTCTGAGCTTTTGGAGCTTGGCTATTCCAGAAAAAATGTAGATTCATATCTTGGGCTTTTTGAGGTGATATCTCCGGATATTTCAGGTATTCGTTATCTGAAAGAGAAGCTTGGCGGTTATCTGAGGGATGAGACAGCAGAAGGGATGGAGCTTATTCTTTCCAGTGTGGAAGCTGCAAGGGAATATGAATTTCAATTGAAGTTTGCTCCTACGCTTGTAAGGGGACAGTCTTACTATACAGGCACCATTTTTGAGGTGACGATGGATGACTTTGGAGGTTCTGTTGCCGGAGGCGGGCGTTATGATAAGATGATAGGAAAATTTACAGGACAGGATACCCCGGCATGTGGTTTTTCTATCGGATTTGAAAGAATTGTTATGCTTTTACTTGAAAATGGTTTTAAAGCTCCGGAAAGAAGGCTTAAGAGGGCTTATTTATTAGAAAAGAATCTCCCCGGAGAGGGGATTCTTAAGGTAATGTCTCTTGCAAAAGAAGACAGAGAAGCCGGTAAACAGGTACTGGTTGTAAACATGAAGAAAAATAAAAAATTCCAGAAGGAACAGCTTACGGCAGAGGGATATGAAGAGATTATTGACTGCTATGCTGACTCCGTCGGACAAATGTAAGGTGAGAGGAGAAAAGTGACATGGCAGAGTCAATGAAAGGATTAAAGAGGACGCATCGGTGCGGGGAACTTACGAATGAGAATATCGGCGAGGCTGTTACTGTGATGGGATGGGTACAGAAAAACCGAAATAAGGGAGGGCTTATATTTGTAGATGTAAGGGATCGTTCCGGTATTATCCAGGTGGTATTTGAGGAGGGAAAATCCAATGCGGTACTTCTTGAGAAGGCGGCACGTTTAAGAGCAGAATATGTGGTGGCGGTAACAGGAAAGGTAATGAAGCGCTCCGGTGCAGTAAATGAAAATATAAAAACCGGAGAGATTGAGATCTTTCCGGAGGAACTTCGAATTCTTTCAGAGTCTGAGACACCGCCGTTTCCTGTTGAAGAAAATTCCAAAACAAAAGAAGAGGTGCGTTTGAAATACAGGTATTTGGATCTCAGAAGGCCGGATATGCAGAGGAATCTTCTGATGAGGAGCCAGGTGGCAACTTTAACCCGTCAGTTTCTTGCAGAGGAAGGGTTTCTCGAAATTGAAACGCCGGTTCTGATTGGAAGTACACCGGAGGGAGCAAGAGATTATCTTGTTCCCAGCCGGATTCACCGGGGGCATTTTTATGCATTGCCCCAGTCGCCTCAGCTTTTTAAACAGCTTTTAATGTGCGCTGGGTGCGATCGTTATTTTCAGCTTGCAAAATGCTTTCGTGACGAGGATCTCCGTGCGGACCGCCAGCCGGAATTTACACAGATTGATATGGAGCTTTCTTTTGTAGATGTGGAGGAGGTTTTGGATGTAAATGAAAGACTTCTGGCAAAAATATTTCAGGAGGTTCTTGGGGTAGAAGTGGCTCTTCCAATTCCGAGAATGACCTGGCAGGAGGCTATGGATCGCTACGGCTCTGACAAGCCGGACATTCGATTTGGAATGGAGCTTACAGACGTGACAGAGACAGTAAAGGACTGTGAATTTGCTGTATTTAAAGGAGCAGCAGAAAACGGCGGAACTGTTCGGGGCATTAATGCAAAGGGACAGGGCGCTATGCCGCGTAAAAAGATAGACAAGCTGGTGGAATTCGCGAAAGGATACGGTGCGAAGGGGCTGGCTTATGCGGCAGTTCAGGAGGATGGAACAGTGAAATCCTCTTTCGGCAAGTTTATGAAGGAGGAGGAGATGTCTGCTCTTATAGAAGCAATGGGCGGCGAGAAGGGTGATCTTCTGTTGTTTGCGGCAGATAGAAATAAAGTGGTATGGGATGTGTTAGGAGCGCTCCGGCTGGAGCTTGCCCGACAGATGGAACTATTAGATAAGAGTGAATACCGTTTCCTCTGGGTAACGGAATTTCCACTTTTTGAGTGGAGTGAGGAACAGAATCGGTTTGTAGCCATGCATCATCCTTTCACTATGCCAATGGAAGAGGATATGAAATATATTGACACAGATCCAGGAAGGGTTCGCGCAAAGGCGTATGATATTGTGCTAAACGGTACGGAGCTGGGCGGCGGAAGCGTTCGGATTTTCAATCCTGACATACAAAATAAGATGTTTGATGTACTTGGATTTACGCCGGAGCAGGCGAAGGAGCAGTTTGGGTTCCTTCTTACTGCGTTTAAATACGGGGTGCCGCCTCATGCAGGACTGGCCTATGGACTTGACAGGCTGATCATGCTGATGGCGAAGGAGGACAGCATACGGGATGTGATTGCATTTCCAAAGGTGAAGGATGCGTCGGATTTGATGACCGAGGCACCGACGAAGGTGGATGTAAGCCAGCTTGAGGAACTGGGGCTAGCAGCTAAAGAAAAGGAATAAAGAAACGGATTTCAAAACTTATAAGGGGTAAAATATAGTATGAGCTACGCAGACAGAGTATTTATCGGCATGTGCAGGGATATTATAGATAATGGAACAGATACGAGAGGAGAAAAGGTGCGTCCTGTCTGGGAGGACGGGACGCCGGCTTATACGATTAAGCGTTTCGGGATTATGAACCGGTATGATTTAAGCAAAGAATTCCCGGCGCTGACGCTTCGGAGGACAGCTATTAAAAGCTGTACGGATGAGCTTTTGTGGATCTGGCAGAAAAAGTCTAACAATATTCATGAGCTTAACAGCCATATCTGGGACAGCTGGGCGGATGAGTATGGCTCTATTGGCAAGGCCTACGGGTATCAGATGGGTGTGAAGCATCAGTACAGGGAAGGTATGTTTGACCAGGTGGACAGGGTAATCTATGATTTGAAGCATAACCCTTACAGCAGGCGGATTATGACAAATCTGTATGTACATCAGGATCTGCACGAGATGAATCTGTATCCCTGTGCCTACAGCATGACCTTTAATGTGACAAAAAAGCCGGAGCATGACAGGCTCATCTTAAATGGCATTTTAAATCAGCGCTCCAATGATGTACTGACAGCAAACAGCTGGAATGTGTGCCAGTATGCGGTGCTCCTGCATATGCTGGCACAGGTGTGCGGTATGGAGGCAGGAGAGTTCGTGCATATGATTGCGGATGCCCATATTTATGACAGGCATATTCCACATGTGGAAGAGCTGATAAAAAGAGAGCCGCTTCCGGCGCCGAAGTTCTGGCTGAACCCGGAGATTAAGGACTTTTATGATTTTACGCCGGAGGATGTAAAGCTGATAGATTATAAGACCCATGAGCAGATAAGGAATATTCCGGTGGCGGTGTGATGGCGGAAAGGAGAAGACATATGAATCTGATTGTGGCGGTAGACAAGAATTGGGCGATTGGGAAGGATAACCGGATGATGTGGAGTATTCCCGCAGACATGAAATTTTTTCGGGACACTACAAAAGGAAATATTGTCATTATGGGCAGAAAAACGCTGGAGAGCTTTCCACAGGGACAGCCTCTTAAAGGCCGGGTGAATATCGTGATTACGAAAAACTGTGATTATAAGGTAAAAGGTGCGGTGATTGTCCATAGTGTAGAGGAGGCGCTCAAAGAGGCGGAAAACCATGACGGAGATGTCTATGTGATTGGCGGTGAAAGTGTTTACCGGGCCATGCTTCCTTTATGTAACACAGCATTTATTACAAAAATTAATCATGCCTATGATGCAGACACCTATTTTCCGAATCTGGATGAGAATGATGAGTGGAGAATGACAAAAATCAGTGAAGAACAGACATGCTTTGATTTGGAATATTATTTTACAGTATATGAGAGGGTTGTAAAAGCAAGATGAGAATTTTAAGCATTACGGCGCAGAAGCCAAACAGCACGGGAAGCGGCGTTTACCTGACAGAGCTTGTAAAGGAATATGAGCATAAGGGATATGAGCAGGCAGTTGTTGCCGGGGTATATAAGGAAGATGAGATAGAGCTTCCGGACGGGGTATCATTTTACCCCGTTTATTTCTGCAGTGGGGAGCTGCCTTTTCCTATTGCAGGAATGTCCGATGAGATGCCCTATGAAAGTACCAGGTATTGTGACATGACGGATGAGATGACGGAAAATTTTTTGCGTGTCTTTTTAGGCGTCATCGAACATGCGGTGGATGAGCTGAAGCCGGATTTGATACTCTGCCATCATCTATATCTTTTGACGGCGGCGGTCAGGGAGCGGTTTCCAGGTCACCGTATTTATGGATTCTGTCATAATACAGATTTAAGGCAAATGAGGAAAACAAAGCTTAAGCGGGAATTTATCCGCGAGAAGATTAAGCAGCTTGATTATATTTTTGTGCCCCAGAAGGCACAGGAGGAAGGGGTTAAGGAAATTTACCATGCAGTTCCTGAAAGGATTAAATGCTTGGGAATGGGATATAACAGCGCTGTATTTAAAGAGCTGGGGATAAGGAAGCCAGACGGTGTTACGCGTATAGTATTTGCAGGAAAGATTGCAGAAAAAAAGGGAGTAATCAGCCTGCTTAGGAGCCTTTCGTTTCTGAAATGTGAGAAAGGCACTTTAGAGTTGTATCTGGCTGGAAGTACCGGAAACACTGCAGAGTATGACAGGATACGGGAGCTGGCAGAAATAGCTCCTTACTCCGTGAGGTTTTTAGGAAGACTTTCCCAGCCGGAGCTTGCGGAAGTATATAATCAATGCGATATTTTTGTGCTGCCCTCCTTTTTCGAGGGCATACCTCTTACTGTGATAGAGGCTCTTGCATGCGGATGCAGGGTAGTGATGACAGACCTTCCGGGAATACGGGGGTGGCTCCTGTCAGCGGCGCCGGGGGCCGATATACGGTATGTAGAGATGCCGCAGCTTAGAAATACGGACGAGCCTGTACCGGAGGCTCTGCCAGGATTTGAAAAGAGACTTGCGGAGGAGCTTGCGGCGAGTATCAGGCAGGGGGAGACAGAAACGGCAGATGTAAGCGGGATATCGTGGCAAAGGATTGCGGAAGCAGTTGTGAACTAAAAAGGGACAGGGTATTTTCAATCTGGGACGGAGTATTTTTAAAAATACTCCGTCCCACTTAT
>CAOJQZ010000049.1 GCA_948441955.1 uncultured Lachnospiraceae bacterium
GCGCCGATGGAACGCTCTGCTTTTATGCTACCGATTATGGTGGGATGCTCCTATAACCGGTGCAGATTCTGCAATCTGTTCCGGCACTTAAAGTACAGGGAGCTTCCATTTGAACAGATTGAAGAAGAGCTGGTTCGTGTCAAAAAGGCAGGGGGAAGTCCCAAACGGATCTTCCTGGGGGACGGGAATGCATTTGCTCAGAAAAGTGAAAGGCTACTTCAGATTTTGGAAATGATAAGATGTTATTTTCCGGAATGCAGAGAGATTAATATGGATGCGACGGTGACGAGTATTTTAGGGCGTTCTGATGCTGAGCTTGCCAGGTTTTACAAACTAGGGGTACGTCATCTGTATCTTGGAATTGAAAGCGGCCTTGATGACGTGCTTGCGTTCATGGAAAAGGATCACAATCAGGCGCAGGCATATGAGGCGGTCAGACGTCTGCATGAGGCGGGCATGATCTATGATGCCCATATTATGACGGGAGCGGCGGGGAAAGGAAGAGGGACGGAAAATGCCCGCGCATTGGCGGATTTTCTGAATCGGACAAGGCCTGCCCATGTGGTGAATTTTTCCATGTTTCTGCACAAAGAGGTGCCGCTGTATCAGAATATTCTGGACGGAAGCTTTCTTCCGGCGTCTGAGAAAGAGAATCTTCTGGAAGAGCGATGCCTGATTGAGCTGTTAAATGCGGAAATTCTGTATGAGGGGTTCCATGATTTTATTGAATTTCGCGTCAGAGGAAGTCTTCCGAAGGATAAAGAAAAGATGATTGCGCGTCTTGATGAGAGAATAAAGAATATGTCAGATACAGAACTATATTCTTATGTCCAGGGGGATTGTCCGGAGCTGGAAAGATGCGATGGCAAAAGAGTGTGGCATGTTTAAAGGGTTCTCTTTTTGATTTTCTACTTGACAGTAAATGTATGATTGTATACAATGATACATAAATGATTTTACACTTTACTACAGGAAAGGTCAGGGAGAGGAAAATGGAGAACAGAAAAGTATATCTTGACAGACATTCCAATTTGTTGCAGCTTGAAGAACATATGTATCCGCTTGTTGACGTGGAGACGCCGAATGTATTCCGTAATCTGTTTAATTATGAAGAGGTTCCGAAAATTGCATTTAATGATCGCATTGTTCCCCACAGCATGCCGGAGGAGATATGGATTACGGACACAACCTTCCGTGACGGACAGCAGTCCAGGGCGCCTTATAGTACAGAGCAGATTGTAACCCTGTATGATTATTTTCACAGGCTTGGCGGTGTGAATGGAAAGATCCGCCAATGTGAGTTTTTCCTGTACAGTAAGAAGGATCGTGACGCGGTTTACAAGTGTATGGAAAGAGGTTATCAGTTTCCGGAGGTGACAAGCTGGATACGGGCCAGTAAAAAGGATTTTGAGCTGGTGAAGGAAATTGGCATGAAGGAAACCGGAATACTAGTAAGCTGTTCAGATTATCATATTTTTTATAAATTAAAAATGACAAGACGGGAGTGTATGAAGCATTACCTCTCTGTTGTGAGAGAGTGTCTGAAGACAGGAGTAAGCCCAAGATGTCATTTGGAGGATATTACCAGGTCAGATATTTACGGATTTGTTATTCCGTTTTGTCTGGAGCTTATGAAACTTATGGAGGAGTATCAGATTCCAGTAAAGATTCGGGTGTGCGATACGATGGGATACGGGGTAAACTATCCGGGCGCCGTGATCCCCCGGTCTGTTCCGGGAATTATCTACGGTATCCGTGTACATGCGGGAGTTCCAAGCGAATTAATAGAGTTTCATGGGCATAATGATTTTTATAAAGCAGTCAGCAATTCTACGACGGCATGGCTTTACGGAGCAAGCGGGGTGAACTGTTCCCTGTTTGGAATCGGAGAACGGACAGGAAATACGCCCCTTGAGGCAATGGTTTTTGAGTATGCGCAGCTTCGGGGAACCCTTGACGGTATGGATACGACAGTGATCACGGAGCTTGCCGAGTATTATGAGAAGGAAATAGGGTACAGAGTACCTTCAAGGACACCATTTGTAGGAAGAAACTTTAATGTAACAAGGGCAGGGATCCATGCAGACGGGTTGCTGAAAAACGAGGAAATTTATAATGTTTTTGACACAGAGAAATTTTTAAACCGTCCTCCCCTTGTAGCTGTTTCCAATACATCAGGGCTGGCGGGAATCGCCCACTGGATTAATACTTATTTTCACCTTTCAGAGGAAAGACAGGTAGATAAGGGCTCAGAGCTTGTGGGACTGGTGAAAAGCTGGGTGGATGAGGAATATGAAAGCGGCCGTGTAACGGTTCTGACAGATGAAGAGCTTTTGGAGGTAATTGACGAAGCCTGCAGAAAACTTGGAATTCATTTCATATAGGCAGGTTAGAGCATGTAAAGAGAGGATTATCAGGAACATGGAAGGGTATGAAGAGCGTTCGCTTCGGGGAAAAGTATTTGAAAGGCTGAGGGAAGATATATTATCCGGTGTCTATAAGGAAAAGGAGGAGCTAAGAGAAGCTTCTATCGGTGAGGAGATGGGCGTCAGCAGGACTCCTGTAAGGGAAGCGCTCAGACAGCTTGAGCTTGAAGGGCTTGTGAGGATTATTCCTAATAAAGGAGCATATGTTACGGGAATTACACAGGCAGATGTGAGGGACATTTATAAAATCCGTTCTATGCTGGAGGGCTTGTGTGCAAGATGGGCTACCAGACATATTACGGAAGCACAGATGACAGAATTAGAAGAAATAATCCTTCTTTCGGAATTTCATATAAAAAAGAAAGAGGAATGTGCCGAACAGGTATCCGTTCTTGACGGAAGATTCCATCAGGTTCTTTATCAGGCGTCAAACAGTCGGGTTATGGAGCATGTGCTTTCGGATTTTCACAAATATGTTAAAATGGCCCGCAGACTATCTGTCGGAACGAAGAGCCGCGCGGAAAAATCTGTTGAGGAACACAGGAATATACTGGAAGCGATTAAGAAAAAAGATGCAGACACGGCAGAGAGACTTGCGAATCAGCATATTATGAATGTTATGGCGAATCTGCATATAGAAGAATAAAAACTAGGAGGAAGAAAGGGACATGGCAAAGATTAAAATGACAACGCCTATCGTAGAGATGGATGGGGATGAGATGACAAGGATTCTCTGGAAGATGATAAAGGAACATCTTCTTGAACCTTTTGTAGAGCTTAATACGGAATATTATGACCTTGGACTCGAGTACCGCAATGAAACGAATGATCAGGTGACCATTGATTCTGCGAATGCCACAAAGAAATATAAGGTGGCTGTCAAATGTGCTACAATTACGCCGAATGCAGCCCGCATGGAGGAGTATGATTTAAAAGAAATGTGGAAGAGTCCGAACGGTACGATCCGTGCGATTCTGGATGGAACCGTATTTCGTGCCCCCATCGTTGTAAAGGGAATCGAGCCTTGTGTAAAGAACTGGAAAAAGCCCATTACCATTGCAAGGCATGCCTATGGCGATGTATACAAAAATACAGAGATGAATATTCCGGCCGCGGGAAAAGTAGAGCTTGTTTATACCGCTGAGAATGGCAAAGAGATAAGAGAGCTTGTACATAATTACTCCGGCGCCGGTGTTGCACAGGGGATGCATAATCTGAATGTTTCCATTGAAAGCTTTGCAAGAAGCTGTTTTAACTATGCGCTGGATACCAGACAGGATCTGTGGTTTGCGACAAAGGATACTATCTCAAAAAAATATGATCATACCTTTAAAGATATTTTTCAGGAGATATTTGACGGAGAATACAAGGAGAAATTTGAAGAGGCAGGAATCATTTACTTCTATACCTTGATTGATGATGCAGTTGCACGGGTAATGAAATCGGAAGGCGGATACATCTGGGCATGTAAAAATTATGATGGCGATGTGATGAGCGATATGGTATCTTCTGCATTTGGCTCTCTTGCCATGATGACCTCTGTGCTTGTATCGCCGGAAGGATATTATGAATATGAGGCGGCTCATGGAACGGTGCAGCGCCATTATTACAGGCATTTGAAGGGTGAGGAAACCTCTACGAATTCAGTGGCAACGATCTTTGCCTGGACGGGGGCTTTAAGGAAACGGGGTGAAATAGACGATAACAAAGAACTTATGGAATTTGCAGATAAGCTTGAAAGGGCAGTCATTGACACGATTGAGGAAGGAAAAATGACAAAGGATCTGGCATTGATTACGACGATTCCTAATCCGGTTATCCTAAATAGTGAGGAATTTATTAAAGCGATTGCTGAAAAACTGTCATAAGAAAAATCTGTATTGCCAAAAGGCCGGAACTCCCAGGACAATTACCTGAGAGCCCCGGCCTTTCTTATTAAATTAAAAGGGGCAGGTTATTCTGCAAGAGATTCCCACTTTTTATATAATGTTTCAAGCTCGTTTTCAACAGCAGACTTTTCATTAGAAAGCTCCTGACATCGTACCGGGTTTGTATAAACCTCCTCCCGGGTCATTAATTCGTCAATCGCACTGCCGCGTTTTTCCAGGACAGAAATACGGTCTTCGGTTTTCTTAAGATCATTTTGGCGTTTCCGCTCTTTGGCCTGCATCTCCTTCTGCTCCTGCCAGCTTAATTTGGAAACGGACATTGTCTCGGAAGCTTTGCCGTCAGAGAAGATTTTAGAAGAAGTTTCTGCAGAAGAACCGGTATATGCCAGCGTGAGCTCGTCCTTTTTTTCCAGATAATAATCATAATTTCCAATATAGTTTACAAAGGTCTGGTTTACCAGGTCTAAAATCCTTGTGGCCGTCTGATTGATAAAGTAACGGTCGTGGGATACATAGAGAACAGTGCCGCTGTAATCATTCAGCGCCTTCTCCAGAATTTCTTTCGAAGTAATATCCAGATGGTTTGTAGGTTCATCCAGAATCAGGAAGTTTGCTTCAGAGAGCATCAGTTTGGCAAGGGATACACGTCCCCTTTCCCCGCCGCTTAAGTCTCTGATCAGCTTGAACACATCATCTCCGGTAAAGAGAAATGCCGCAAGTACATTACGAATCTGGGTACCTGTAAGAGACGGGTAGTCATCGGAAATCTCATGGAAGATTGTCTTGTCCATGTGAAGGACGTGATGCTCCTGGTCATAGTAGCCAATCTGAACGTTTGCCCCGAGACGGAAACAGCCGCTATCAGGAGGAATAACCTCATTTAATATTTTCAGAAGCGTGGTTTTTCCGGTTCCATTATCACCGATAACTGCCACATGCTCGCCCCGCTTTATTTCAAAATTTACATCTTGAAACAATGTCTGGGGAGAGAATGACTTACTTAAGTGCTCCACAGACAACACATCATTTCCGCTTACCTTGCAGGGTTCCAGCTTTAAATGGATTTCTGTATGAAGCTCTGCCGGTTTTTCCACCAGTTTAATTTTTTCCAGCATTTTTTCCCGGCTCTCTGCCCTTTTGATAGATTTCTCCCGATTGAAGGAACGAAGCTTTTCAATTACGGCCTCCTGATGCTTGATTTCCTGCTGCTGGTTTAAATATTCCTTAAGCTGTGCGTCTCTAAGCTGCTTTTTCTTTTCAGCATAAGCGGTGTAATTGCCCATATAGGTCATAAGCGCCCCATTTTCGATCTCTATGATCTTTGTCACTACACGGTTCAGAAAATAGCGGTCATGAGAGACGATAAGGACTGCTCCCGGATAATTCAAAAGATAGGTTTCAAGCCATGCAATGGAATTTAAATCCAGATGATTCGTCGGTTCATCCAAAAGAAGGATATCCGGTTTTGTCAAAAGGAGCTTTCCAAGGGATACCCGGGTTTTTTGTCCTCCGGAAAGTGTGTTTATCTTCTTTTCAAAATCCATTTCAGTAAATCCAAGTCCCTTAAGAACACCGGTAATTTCACTTTCGTATGCATAGCCGTTGGCATTTTCAAAAGAGGTTGTCAGACGGTGGTAAGCGTCCATGCGCCGCGCAAGCTCTTCGCCGCTTAAGTTCTTCATACTACGCTCAATTGCGCGTATCTGTTGTTCCATGTCAATAAGCTCTGCTTTTGCAGTTTTTACCTCGTCGTAAACAGTGCCCTGGCACATCATATCCTGATGCTGTGCCAGATATCCAAGAGTTTTTCCCTTCGCAAGTACTATATTTCCGGCGTCTGACGGAAGTTCCCCTGCAATCATTCTAAATATTGTGGTTTTTCCGGCGCCGTTGATTCCTACAAGGGCTGCTTTTTCATGTTCTTCTATATGGAAGGATCCATTTTTTACAATGACCTCTTCACCAAATGCTTTACAAATTCCCTGACAAGCGAAAATCATAATAACCTCCTGAAGCTATGTAACAAACTATAACTATTATAACGAAAATTGTTAAAAAAACAACTAAAAGTTTGACTTTATGCACACAATTTACTATAATAGCCTGTAGATATACTCTGAGGGGAAAGGTGGAAGAGGTAATGCAAAGCAGGGAAATTTCTCAGGCGGTCATACAACGGCTTCCGAGATATTATAGATATCTTGGAGAATTACTGGAAGATGGAGTCGAACGTATTTCATCAAATGACCTGAGTAAAAGAATGAAAGTGACGGCGTCCCAGATACGTCAGGATCTGAATAATTTCGGCGGTTTTGGACAGCAGGGCTATGGATATAACGTAAAATACCTTTATACGGAGATTGGGAAGATTCTGGGACTTGAAGAGAATCATAATATGATTATTATAGGAGCAGGCAATTTAGGACAGGCGCTGGCGAATTATGCGGCATTTGAAAAGAGGGGATTTGTTCTTAAGGGGATTTTTGATGTAAGGCCTGAGCTCAAGGGGAATGAAATCCGCGGTGTACAGATCCGTATGATGGATGAGCTGAAAGATTTTATAACGAATCATAACGTAGAGATTGCAGCGCTTACAATTCCAAAGGATACTGCGATTGAAGTGGCGAATCTGCTGGTAGATAACGGAGTACGTGCAATCTGGAATTTTGCACATACCGATCTGAATCTTCCGGAACACATCATTGTAGAAAACGTTCATTTATCGGAAAGTCTGATGAAATTATCATATAACATATGCCGCTATAACGAGAAACACAGATAACGGAAGGGGAAGCGTGTAGAGAGAAGCATGTGAAGAAAAAGGCTTGTCTTTACACGTTTTTTTCAGAGAGGAGTTTTGAATTCATGCGATATTTACCAAATGGCTCACAGATGAAGGAAGCAGACAAGTATACGATTCAGAAGCTTTCCGTTCCTTCGCTTACGCTTATGGAGCGTGCTGCAAAGGCGTGTGTGTACAGTATAAAGAAAAGGGAGATGAATCTTTCCCATATTTGTGTTGTATGTGGATCCGGCAATAACGGCGGAGACGGCTTCGCAATTGCAAGAATGTTCAGTGAAGAGGGGCGGCGCGTGACTGTTGTTATGGCAGGGAATACAGCGCATCTGACAAAAGAGGCTTCTTATCAGAAAAAACTTTTTGAAGAAACAGATGGTACGCTGTGTGACGATTTGCCGGAAGACGAATATAGTATCATCATAGACGCCCTTTTTGGGGTTGGGCTTTCCAGGGAGATTACCGGAAAATATTTTGATATTATAAAAAAAATGAATGCCTCCGCCGCCCATAAGGTAGCTGTAGATATTCCTTCCGGAATATCGGCAGATACAGGAATGGTACTTGGAGCAGCGTTTGAAGCGGAAGTTACAGTAACTTTCCAGACACAGAAGGCGGGACTTTTACTTTATCCGGGTAAAAAATATGCAGGTGAGGTTGTGGCGGCGGACATCGGAATATCGGAACAAATGTTTACAGGAAGCCTGCATGTTGCCTGCATGCCTGAGTGGAAAGAATACCAGGAGATGCTTCCGGCAAGGAGAGAGGATTCAAATAAAGGAACATTCGGAAAGCTGCTTATCATTGCAGGCAGTAAGGGAATGTCAGGCGCTGCATATCTGAATGCACTTGGAGCGTACCGAATGGGGGCGGGACTTGTGAGAGTCTATTCCCCGGAAGAGAACCGGACGATTCTTCAGGGACAGCTTCCAGAAGCGGTGATTACAGCATATAAATTGTATGATAAACAAGAAATTATAGAACTTCTCGAATGGGCGGATGCTGTCTGTATTGGTTCCGGAATTGGAGTGAGTGAAATATCACAAAAGATTCTGCATACAGTGGCTGAGAATGTGTCAGCTCCCTGTGTAGTAGATGCCGATGGCCTGAATCTTCTTGCGGAAAATAAGAAATATATAAAAATGCTCAGAGGAAAAGAAGTAATTCTGACACCACATATGAAGGAATTTTCGCGTTTGACAGGAAAATCAGTAAACGAGATCCGCGGTGACCGTATGGGAATACTCCGGAATTTCGTGGAAATGGAAGAGGTTACCTGTATTTTGAAGGATTCGGCAACAATGATTCTTTCTCCCGGAGGACGCATATGTGTAAATTCTTCCGGCTGTGAGGCAATGGCAAAGGCAGGATCCGGAGATGTGCTTACGGGAATTGTGGCCGGACTTCTGGCACAGGGGGCTGCAGTTAAAACAGCGGGAATGCTAGGCGCTTATCTTCACGGAAAAGCCGGAGAGCATGCGGCGGCAGAGAAAGGACATTACAGTATTCTGGCAAGGGAGATTGCGGAGAGACTTGGAGATGCAATTACAGAACTGGAGGGACAGATATAGTGAAGGAATACAGCAGAATATGTGCAAAGGTGGATCTGGATGCAGTTGAATATAATATAGAAACGATGAAGAAAAATATCCAGGAGGGCGTATCAATGATGGCGGTTGTCAAAATGGACGGATACGGACACGGCGCCGCACAAATCACAAAAATGCTTGAATCGAAGGAATATATATGGGGATATGCAGTAGCCACTGCAGAAGAAGCAGTTCTCTTAAGAAACCGGGGGATAAGAAAACCTGTTCTTGTGCTTGGATGTGTATTCCCAGGTCAAAGAAAGGCGCTTATTGAGCAGGAAATAAAGATGACCGTGTATACAAAGGAGATGGCAGAGGATATTTCCAGGCTTGCAGTTCAGCTCGGCAAAAAGGCCTATATTCATATTAAGCTTGATACAGGTATGTCGAGGCTTGGATTTCTGATTCGTGAAGAGAGTGTAGAAGCCATTGAAGAGATCAGCCGGATGCCGGCTCTTATAACAGAAGGGCTGTATACTCATTTTTCCAGGGCAGATGAACAGGATAAAAGCTTTACTCTCAGGCAGCTTGACAGTTTTCTTTATATGAAACATGCGCTTGAAGAAAGAGGGGTTAAATTTCCATATTATCACTGCTCTAACAGCGCCGGCATTATTGATATGAAGGAGGCAAATATGAATCTTGTCCGTGCCGGGATTGCTGCCTATGGATTATATCCCTCCCAGGAGGTAAAAAAGGAAAGGGTTCTGCTGAAACCGGCGATGGAACTTATCAGCCATGTAGCACATGTGAAATGGGTGGAACCGGGAACCCCGGTGAGCTATGGAGGTATTTTTGTTACGGACAGGGAGACGAAAATCGCCACAGTTCCGGTAGGATACGGAGACGGCTATCCAAGGAGTCTTTCCGGAAAGGGATACGTTCTGATACACGGAAAAAGGGCGTCGATTCTTGGAAGAATATGCATGGATCAATTTATGGTGAATGTGACGGAAATTCCCAATGTAAGTTATGGGGATAAAGTGACTCTTGTGGGATGCGATGGAGGAGAAAGGCTTCCGGTTGAGGTTTTAAGTGATTTGTCCGGGAAATTTAACTATGAATTTATATGCAGTCTGGGAAAGAGAATCCCAAGAATTTTTTTCCGGCACGGCGAGATGACAGAGCAGATGGATTATTTTGAATAAGTTTTTTTATCAGCAACTCTATAGAATACTTCCGAAAAAGGTGGAAATACTTATTTTATCTTAGAGAAATCGGAGTGTGAATAGAGTGCAGGTAAGACGCGGCGATATATTTTATGCAGATTTGAGTCCGGTGGTGGGTTCGGAACAGGGCGGAATCAGGCCGGTGCTGATTATACAGAATGATGTGGGAAACCGGCACAGCCCGACGGTGATCTGTGCAGCCATTACATCACGAATGAATAAAGCAAAGCTTCCCACCCATGTGGAGATTGACGCAAGGCGTTATCAGATTGTGAAGAATTCTGTGGTATTGCTGGAACAGGTAAGGACCATTGATAAGCAAAGGCTAAAAGATCTGGTCTGCCACCTGGACAGAGAGATCATGTACAAAGTAGATGAGGCTTTAAAGGTGAGCTTCGAGCTTCATACATAACAAAGGAGTGGAAAAAGAGGACATTATGGAAGACGGCAGTTTATTTGGACGGATGAGACAGATATTTCAAGTGGAGGAAGAATCAGGAGGAGAATTTGAACGGGAGGCCGCAGAGCTGATTCGGAATATTGTACGGTATCTGGATAAAGACGCAAAGGATATTATGACTCATCGTAGGAATATTGTAGCTATTGACGGAGAGGAAAAGCTTGAGGATGCCCTTCGGTTTATGCTTAAGGAATCTCATTCAAGGTTTCCAATATACAGAGAGGGTATAGATGAGATTATCGGTTTTATGCATCTTAGGGAGGCGATGACATGCTATCTGAACAAGGAGCTTCGGGATACGCCGGTAAGAGAACTTCATGATTACATACGGCCGGTAGCATTTATTCCGGAAACCAAAAGTATTGATACCTTATTCAAGGAAATGCAGGCAGAGAAGAATCATATAGTTATTGTGATAGATGAATATGGACAGACCGCAGGGCTTGTTGCATTGGAAGATATTCTGGAGGAAATTGTCGGCAACATTCTTGACGAATATGACGAGGAGGATGAGGAGCTGAAAGCGCTTAATGACGGGAGCTATATTGCAAGGGGATTTCTTGAACTGGAGCGTCTTGAAGACCGGATAGATATTGTATTTGAAAAAGAAGAATATGAGACTCTCAACGGGTTTTTAATTGCGCAGCTTGACAGGATCCCGGGAGAGAATGAAAAGTGTGTCGTGGAATATGAGGGATATCGTTTTACCGTGGCTGAGGTGAATGATAATACAATACAGATAGTTAAGATTGAAAAACTAGAGGAAGCGTGCTAGAATAAATTCGTGCGTAAATATAAGATTCAGAAATAAAGAGAGGAATAAAGGATATGTCAGGACATTCAAAGTTTGCCAACATCAAGCATAAAAAGGAAAAAAATGATGCCGCAAAGGGCAAGATATTTACAAAGATAGGAAAAGAGCTTGCAGTTGCGGTAAAGGAGGGGGGAAGTGCGGACCCGGCGAATAACAGCAGGCTGCGGGACGTTATAGCTAAGGCCAAGGCCAATAATATGCCCAATGACACGATTGACAGAAATATAAAAAAGGCGGATGGGGATGCAAACGCCGCCAGTTATGAATATATTACATATGAAGGATACGGACCTAACGGTACGGCGATTATTGTAGAAGCCCTGACCGATAACAGAAACCGGACGGCCACCAACGTTAAGAATGCATTCACCAAGGGGAAAGGAAATGTAGGAACACCTGGCTGCGTCTCATTCATGTTTGATAAAAAGGGGCAGATCGTAATTGATAAAGAGGAATATGAGTGTGATGCCGACGAGCTGATGATGACCGCGCTTGACGCAGGGGCCGAGGATTTTTCTGAGGAAGAGGACAGCTATGAGATCGTTACGGATCCAGAGGATTTCAGCGCTGTGCGGCAGATACTTGAGGAGGCAGGAATTCCAATGGCGGCGGCAGAGGTTACGATGATTCCCCAGACCTATGTGGCGCTTACTGATGAGAAGGATATTGCAAGTATACAGAAAACTCTTGACATGTTAGATGATGATGATGATGTGCAGAATGTATATCACAACTGGGACGAGTAACGGCGGGGAAATCACATGGAGAAGGTGAAGGAAGAACTTATCAGTCTGTATGACGATATGCTGGGAAAGGTCAGAGAATTTAAAAGAGGGACCTATAAGAGGCTGTTTGAGGAAGGATATGAAAAGCACAGGGAGATCATACCGCACATTTCCGGTCTATGCAGTGAGAAAGATGAGACCGAAAGGAGCCAGATAGTAGAGGAACTGGCAGGGGTATTGCCGGAGTATGCTTATCAGAAGGCACAGATGCTTTCCGGACACAAAAGACAGAGTATTACGATGGATTATAATATGAATATGGCAGTCTATGTTGTACCCATTCTTACTTATACAAAGGATGAAATCTGCGGAAAAGTGGCGGTACGTATGATAGAGCTTTGGAATGAAAAGGAGATCAATTCTCTTGTATTAGGCCTTTCTTCCTATGAGGAGATTGGGGGCGGTTTCAGAAAAGGGCTGTGTTTTATTACAGAGGCTGTCTGCAGACAGCAGGGAAAGGAAGACGACTGCTATGAGCTTACAACGCTCCGCAGATACCGTGACCGCTATCTTATGCGTTCCGGGGAAGGACAGGCGCTTGTGGCGGAGTATTATGATACAGCGCCTTATCTTGTACAGATTTTAAACATGCAGCCGGATGCCGCCGGAATTTATGAAAGGCTCTACCGGAGATTTTTATCTCCATGTATCCGCTGCATTGAAGAAAAAAATTACGAAGGCTGTAAGCATATTTATATAGATATGGTGCGCAGTCTTCAGAAAAAATACATCGATTTACAGGAGGGATAGACATGAGCAGTTATAGGATTGAAACAAAATGTATCCAGTCAGGCTACAAACCGGGAAACGGAGAAGCAAGAGTGCTTCCGATTTATCAGAGCACAACATTTAAATATGCCAGCAGCGAGCAGATGGGCAGACTGTTTGATCTGGAGGAATCGGGATATTTTTATACAAGGCTTCAAAATCCCACAAATGATGCTGTGGCAGCAAAGATCTGTGATTTAGAAGGGGGTACGGCGGCAATGCTTACTTCCTCCGGTCAGGCGGCAAATTTTTATGCAATTATGAATATAGCACAGGCAGGAGATCATATTGTATGCGTGTCAGCCCTTTATGGAGGGACTTATAATTTATATGCCCATACCATTCGGAAAATGGGTGTGGAGGCCACATTTGTAGATCCGGACTGCTCTTTGGAGGAACTTGACGGAGCGTTCAGTGAGAACACGAAGGCAGTATTTGGAGAATCTATTGCAAATCCTGCGCTGGTGGTACTGGATTTTGAAAAATTTGCACAGGCGGCACATGCCCATGGAGTTCCTTTTATTGTTGACAATACTTTTGCGACACCGATGAACTGCAGGCCCTTTGAGTGGGGAGCCGATATTGTTACACATTCCACAACAAAATATATGGATGGTCATGCAGCCTGCGTCGGCGGAGCGATTGTTGACAGCGGAAATTTTGAATGGGAAGCATATGCAGAAAAATTCCCGGGGCTTACCACACCGGATGAAACCTATCATGGTATTGTATATACACAGAAGTTCGGAAAAGGAGCATACATAACAAAAGCTACGGCGCAGCTTATGAGAGATCTGGGCTCTATTCAGTCTCCCCAGAACGCATTTCTCCTGAATATCGGGCTGGAAACGCTGCACCTGCGGATGGACAGACATTGTGAAAATGCGCTTAAGGCGGCCAGGTATTTAAAAGAGCATGAAAAAACTGCGTGGGTAAGCTATCCTTCGCTTCCGGGGGACAAGTACTATGAATTGGCCCAGAAGTATATGCCGGACGGCACATGCGGAGTACTTACCTTTGGGTTAAAAGGAGGCAGGGAGGCAGCGGTACGCATGATGGACAGCTTAAAGATGATCGCCATCGTGACACATGTGGCAGATGCCAGGAGCTGCGTACTTCATCCTGCCAGCCATACACACCGCCAGATGAATGATCAGGAGCTGAAAGAGGCTGGGGTTCAGCCGGATTTGATCCGATTCAGTGTCGGTATCGAAAATATCGACGATATAATTGCAGATTTAAAACAGGCTTTAGAACAGGTATAAAAACGTGGAAACACTTCCATACTAGCAATGTATGGAGGTGTTTTTTCATGAAGGAAGATCAAAAACAAAATGAAGCGGAAAAGAAAGAAGAGATTAAAGATACCGGAAGCTTGAATCTTGAGGGAAATAAACGCCGGCATAAGATCAAGCTTCTAACAATAATCGGGGAAATTGAAGGGCATGAGACAGCAGCCGGCAATACCAAGGCGACAAAATATGAGCATCTGCTTCCTATGCTTGCAGAGGCGGAGGATAGTGAAGATATCGAAGGGCTTTTAATTCTTCTTCATACAATGGGAGGCGATGTAGAGGCAGGTCTTTCCATCGCCGAAATGATTGCATCCTTAAGTAAGCCGACGGTGTCTCTTGTGCTTGGAGGCAGTCACTCTATCGGAGGCCCCCTTGCAGTGGCTGCAAAATATTCCTTTATCGTACCGACGGGAACGATGATCATTCATCCGGTACGGTCAAATGGAATGTTTATCGGTGTAAAGCAGAGCCTTCAGAACATGCTGCGCACCCAGGACCGCATCACAGGCTTTCTTGCCCGGCATTCAAACATGAAAAAAGAGCGGGTGGAGGAGCTTATGCTGAATCCTACAGAGCTTGTGAAGGATGTAGGCACATTGCTGGAGGGACAGGAGGCAGTGTCGGAAGGTCTGATTGATGAAGTGGGCGGAATGAAGGATGCGCTTCACAAATTGCACGAAATGATAGATGAACATAAGAGAAAAAAGAGTGAAATTAATTAATGACAGTATTTCATGAAAATGATATACTATTATATAGTATGTTCTAATTAATAAGGGGGAGAGAACATGGCTGCAAAGTCAAAAAGAAGGAAAAGCAGGAAGCAGACAAAGAAAACTGTGTCCGAAAAAAGCTTTTTAGGAGAAGAGATAGTTATATGGACTACCCTTGCCGTCAGTATTCTTCTATTAATCAGTAATTTTGGGCTTGGGGGCAGGGCAGGAGCTTTTGTTTCATCTATTTTGATGGATATATTTGGATGGGCTGCATATACGGTGCCTTTTGCTTTGTTTGGAAGTATCACTTTTGTTTTATCTAATAAAGGCAATATGACAGCTTATGTTAAAACATTCTTTGGATGTATCCTCATGGTTCTTATATGTACATTTTTTGAGCTTATCAATGAGGAAGGCGGATTTGTAGGGAATCTGACGGCAGGATTATTAGTTCCTGCTGTCGGCATGGTTGGTACATATGTTGTCACGATTATCTGTATGGTTATCTGTATTGTAGTAATTACAGGGAAATCAGCGCTTAAGGGCGTAAAGACACAGGGTACAAAAGCATACAGCAGGGCGAAAGAAGATGCGGTAAGAAGGCAGGAGACTGCCGCCGCAAGACGTGCGGAAAAGGAAGAAAGGAGAGCAGCCGGGAATACCGGACGGAAAAGAAGAGAACGGCATGTAGAAGGAGTATCTTTTGATACCGCACTTTCAAAGAAGTCACCGGATATCAAAGAAATTTATCAGCCGGAGGATGTACAGGCTTCGGTGAAGAAAGTCCGGAAAAAAGAGGATTCTGCCAAGGCAGATATAAAGGAATCAGATACGGCGCCAAAAGCAGAACCGGAGTTTGTAATCAATCGGGATGGAGATACAACCTATTCCGGCGTTTTTTTGGAGACTGAGACGGCGGAAGCGCCTCTATCTGTGGAGGACGAAATGTCCAAAGCGGTTGTGGCAGAAGAAGAGAAGCCAAAGAAAAAATATCAGATGCCGCCGCTTTCACTTCTTAAAAAAGGAAAGAAAAGCGGCGGTGAATCGGATGCCAGCCTGCGTGAAACAGCGGTGAAGCTTCAACAGACACTTAAGAATTTTGGAGTTCATGTGACAGTGACAAATGTAAGCTGCGGGCCCTCTGTCACACGTTATGAATTACAGCCCGAGATGGGAGTCAAGGTAAGTAAGATTGTGGGACTTGCCGATGATATTAAGCTGAATCTGGCGGCAGCAGACATTCGGATAGAAGCTCCTATTCCAGGAAAAGCGGCAGTGGGAATTGAGGTTCCCAATAAAGAGACGTCTCCGGTTATGCTCCGGGATCTGCTGGAATCAAAAGAGTTTACAGACAGCGCTTCTAAAATAGCATTTGCTGCAGGAAAGGATATCGGCGGGAAAACGGTAGTGACAGATATTGCGAAGATGCCTCATGTGCTGATTGCGGGAGCTACCGGTTCCGGTAAATCCGTATGTATTAACACATTGATTATGAGTATCCTTTATAAGGCGGCGCCGGATGAGGTAAAGCTGATTATGATCGATCCGAAGGTAGTTGAATTAAGCGTGTATAACGGCATTCCGCATCTGATGATTCCGGTAGTGACAGATCCGAAGAAAGCAGCAGGAGCGCTTAACTGGGGAGTGGCAGAAATGACCCGGAGATATCAGGCATTTGCTGAGCAGAATGTAAGAGATATGAAGGGTTACAATGATAAGATACGAAAAATGCCAGTGCCGGAAGAAGAACGGCCGCCGCTTATGCCCCAGATTGTAATTATTGTAGACGAGCTAGCCGATCTTATGATGGTAGCCTCCGGTGAAGTAGAGGAAGCGATCTGCCGTCTTGCGCAGCTTGCCAGGGCCGCAGGAATTCACCTTGTCCTTGCAACCCAGCGGCCGTCGGTTAATGTTATTACCGGGCTTATTAAGGCAAATATGCCGTCCAGAATTGCGTTTTCGGTATCTTCCGGCGTAGATTCAAGAACGATTATAGATATGAACGGAGCAGAAAAGCTTCTTGGCAAGGGGGATATGCTTTTTTATCCGGCAGGCTATCAGAAGCCGGCCAGAGTTCAGGGCTCTTTTGTATCGGATAAGGAGGTACAGGATGTTGTGTCCTATCTGATACATAACAATGGAGACGCGGTCTATGACGACGAAATTGTAACACATGTAAATACGTCAGATGTAGGAAACCAGGGACAGGGTGCGGCAGAAGGGGATGAACGCGACGTGTATTTTAAAGATGCAGGACGCCTCATCATAGAGAAAGAAAAGGCATCCATCGGGATGCTGCAGCGTGCATTTAAAATCGGCTTTAACAGAGCGGCCAGAGTTATGGATCAGCTGTGCGAGGCGGGGGTTGTGGGAGGAGAAGAAGGAACAAAGCCCCGTAAGATACGGATGACGCTGGAGGAATTTGAGCAGTACATTACAAACGAATAAGGAAAACAAAGCAGGAAGAAAGGAGATTTTAGGACCAATGAAGACTGATATCCAGATTGCACAGGAAGCAAGTATGTTGCATATTAAAGAGGTGGCTGCAAAATTAGGCATCAAGGAAGAGGAACTGGAATTTTACGGGAAGTATAAGGCAAAGCTTTCTGACGAGCTGTGGGAGGACATCAAGGATAACCCGGACGGAAAGCTTGTTCTTGTTACCGCTATTAATCCTACGCCGGCAGGAGAGGGAAAGACGACGGTTACCGTAGGACTTGGTCAGGCGATGGCAAAGCTGAATAAAAAAGCGGTCATTGCACTTAGAGAGCCGTCTCTTGGTCCGTGCTTTGGTATAAAAGGAGGCGCGGCTGGTGGAGGTTATTCACAGGTTGTGCCGATGGAGGATCTGAATCTTCACTTTACAGGTGATTTCCATGCGATCACTTCTGCAAATAATCTGCTTGCAGCGCTTCTTGATAATCACATTCAGCAAGGAAATGCACTTCAGATTGATCCAAGGCAGGTTGTATGGAAACGCTGCCTTGATATGAATGACAG
>CAOJQZ010000050.1 GCA_948441955.1 uncultured Lachnospiraceae bacterium
TCTTCTCCACCAATCTGTGCAAAGAACTGATTGATGTAATGAACAACTTTTAATTTTGCCATGTTCTTATCCTCCCTTCCTATCTTGCACTCAGCTTGTTGAAACCTGTTTCATTGGTTGCACCTGTAAGTACCTGAAGCTCTACCTCCAAGGAACCGTCCTCCCGGAGCGTCTCTTCACTTGCACCTGCAATCTTTGTCACATAGTCTAAAGTTCCAATTACCTTGTCAAGTTTCGGCAGGATAATTACCTGATTTGCGTTACCGCCTGTTACTACTGCATCTGCAGCCGGATCCGAGTCAGCCAGTGACTGGGACTTTCCGTCGCGTCCTGCATACTCGTCTGTAATAATAACAGTCTTAACGCCCTCTGCCTCAATCTTCTTGCAGTTCATGATAAGGTCTGTATCCGGGTTACCGAAGCCTTCCTGAGATACGATAACACCGTCAAGGTCTAACATCTTGCATAGCTTAGCCGTCCAGTCAGAGGAACGCTGCTTGTCTGCAAGATATACGTTCTCGTTGGTAATAATCTGGCATACAAAGTTAATGGTCTTTCCATGCTGGTCAAACATATCGTGTACAACCGGATTGTTAAGGTGCACATAGGTCGGGTTCTTATCACATGCGGATACACAGTTACCGGACACGATAGCTCCGTCCATAATTTCTGTAGGACTTAAGATTGTAGGAACGATCTTCTTGGCGTCAACACCGTATACATAGGTGTCATGAAGAAGTCCCTGGCTCTGAAGCATCTGTACATATGCAACTCTCGGAAGGTTCGGATATTTCTCCATGCCTTCTTTAATGGTGCATGTCTCATATACTTTTGTCTCATCAGGCGTAAGGTTACGCGCTAATTCACCAAGATATACTGCCACTCTGAAGCCTGCGAAACGAACAGCCTTCTCGTAGTCATGCTGCTTAATACCGTCTACCGGCTCGCAAACCATAACCAGGTTAAGTGTCTTTGAGAACGGCGTGTAATCAGCTCCCGGACCCGTCATATCAATAATACCTTCCTGGAAGCCTACAATCTTTCCGGCTGTAACAACTGCCATACCCTTAAGTGCATAAGTCTTTCCTTCACCTACAGTATCAACCTTTGCGATAACGCCCGGGAAGATTCCCCCTCTTCCTTCCACCTTAACTCTCGGCTCGATAACATCCTTAACCGGCGTAATTCTCACTGACTCGCCCGGCTTAGCGATATCAAATGATACGCTCTTAATCTTTTCGTCCTCAAGAGCAACCGCTTTTACGGCCTCTTCGGATACATAAAGGATACCGTCTTCAATCTTAGACTCAGCCGCAAACTGAATATCCTTAATGTAAATGTGTCCCATTTCTAATCTCACTTTTGGTTCCCTCCTTAAAATAATGATATTATTGTTTAAAGCTGCAACGCTTTTACAACCCCAACGACTTACCATGCATCTGCCGATGCAATCCCGCTTTCTAACAGAGTCCAGTCAATCAGCTGAAAATCCTCATATACCGAAGGCTTGTACTTATCTGATTTAAACTCAAACTTCCGGCACGCTTGTATGGCATTTTCTATGATTGCCAGCGACCCTTCGTCTATCTCCCCCTTTCCTGTCGAAATCATTACCGATTTATACGGCGTTTCATTAGGCTTCACACTTCCTGAAAGGGGGTGTGATAAAAGCCGGTGACCCTCGTGAATTCTGTCTCTGACCTCCTTTAAGACATCTTCATAAGAAATATCCCTGTAAGCGACTATGCGGCTGTCATCAAGCTTTTTCGGAACTAATGGATTATTCGTTATTATCATGTAGTGTTTTGTCATCTCTTATCCGCCCTTTCCCGCAATTTAGGTAAAAAAGAAGGACGATGCAAATAAAAATGTGCTATCGTCCTTTCTGTCTTTTGTCCCGATTGCTTTTTAGTCAAAGCCTGTTGTCATCCAACACAAGATTCAGAATACGGTCCTTTTCCCCGTCCTTTTGCCTGAAAGTTTCGCCTTGTATGCGTTCACCTCACATATTCGGTTTGCCTCTTCGGCGGCTATATACGATAGCTCTCTCTTGAGAAAAATCATCCCGCTATTTACTTGTTTTTATAGACACAACGAATATATTTCATTGTCTGTATCTATAGTAACTTATCGTTAAATTATTTTCAACCCTTTGACTAAATTTTATTTCATTTAGTCATATTGCATAAATTTCTCAAGATTTTTTATGAAAAATTACTTATTTCCCCTTCTTTTTAAAATTTTGGAAATAATCATCATGTACCTTCTTAATCACATTGCTTAATGCAAACAGTGCAAGAATATTCGGTATAACCATCAGAGAGTTGAAAGTATCCTGCATGGTCCATACAAGCTCCACCTCTGCAAGGGAACCAAGGAATACGCATACAGCAACAATTACTGAATAAATCCTGACAGCCTTTGCTCCAAACAGATATTTAATATTTGCCTGACCAAAGAAATACCATCCAAGAATCGTGGAAAATGCGAAGAAGAACATACAGATTGCGATAAAGATGTCTCCTCCCTTTCCGTACAGTGTAGAGAACGCATACTGGCTTAACTCTGCTCCTGTCTTTCCTGTTGGGATAGAATGTGTCGTGATAATTACAAATGCAGTAAGATTCAGAATGACAAATGTATCAATAAACACACCGATCATAGCTACGAATCCCTGCTCTACCGGATGGTTAACCTTAGCAACTGCGTGTGCGTGAGGCGTAGAACCCATACCGGCTTCATTGGAGAACAGACCCCGGGCAACACCCTTTGTAAGAGCAAGCTTGATCGTAGCGCCTGCTGCTCCGCCGACAATGGAGGACGGTGCAAATGCTCCTACAACGATTGCATGGAACGCATATGGAATCTCCTTAAAGTTAAAGATAATTACAATTAAAGAACCAACAATATAGAACGCCGCCATAATCGGAACAATCAGCTCTGTAATCTTTGCAATACGTCCTGTACCGCCTAAGAATACGAACAAAGCAAGGACTGCAAGAATAATACCCATAATCCACTGCGGCATTCCGAATGCGGTATTAAATGCTGCTGCAATGGAGTTAGACTGTACGGCATTTCCCATAAAGCCAAGAGCCAGTGTAATAAGAACGGCAAAAATACCTGCCAGCACCTTGCCGAAGCCTCCTGAAAATGCTGCGCGTATGTAATATACAGGACCGCCTGTTACTTCTCCGTCGTCGCCCACCTTCTTATACTTCTGTGCCATAATTGCCTCGGCATAAATGGTTGCCATTCCAAGGAACGCTGCAATCCACATCCAGAAAATTGCTCCGGGACCGCCGATTGCAAGAGCTGTTGCCGCTCCGGCAATATTACCGGTACCTACCTGAGCTGCGATTGCTGTTGCAAGAGCCTGGAAGGATGACATACCGTCTGCTCCCGCCTTGTCGCCCTTTTTAAACATTCCTCCGAAAGTTCTTCTCATTCCTTCGCCAAAGCCCTTTACCTGGATAAATCCAAGCTTTACCGTGAACCAGATGCCGCCGCCAAGAAGTGCGGCGATAAGAATGTAATTAGACAGATAGCTGCCTATTGTTGAGAAAATATTATTTAACATTGCTTCCATTTCTGAATTCCCCCTTTTCTCATTTTCTCATTTTATAGATACATCGAATAAAAACCTTAAATTATTCGATATATTTATAATACAATATTCAGAGGAATTTTGCAATCAAATTCTTCTTTTTTTGCATTATTCAGAAAATTTTCGTCATATGAAAAATGCACACAAAAAAGTCCATCCTTTCATACTTTTTTGTGCGCATTTATTATTTTAAACGTGTATTTCCGCCGTCATTCCAAGAAGTTCTTCATTCTCCTTAAGAACCGGATTTATAACCTTCTTCAGGAATGCTTCTACCTGAAGAGGAGCGCGTCCTACATATTTCGCTGGATCCATGGCCGCCTTAAGCTTCTCCTCATCAAGACCGAATGCCTTATCCTTTGCAATCAGCTCAAGAAGATTATTATCAAGTCCCTTTTCCTTCACATTTCTTCCCGCCTCCATGGAAAGCTTGCGGATTCTCTCATGGAGCTCCTGTCGATTTCCGCCTGCCTTTACTGCATCCATCATAATATTTTCCGTCGCCATAAACGGCAGTTCGCTCATGAGCCGTTTCTCAATGACCTTTGGATACACTACCAGTCCGTCCACTACATTCAGACAAAGGTCTAAGATACCGTCAATGGCAAGAAAGCCCTCCGGAATGCTTAAACGTTTATTTGCCGAATCGTCCAGCGTTCTCTCAAACCACTGAGCCGCTGATGTAATAGCCGGATTGAGGGCGTCAATCATCACATATCTGGAGAGGGAAGCAATTCGTTCGCTTCTCATGGGATTTCTTTTATATGCCATGGCAGAGGAGCCAATCTGGCTCTTTTCAAAAGGTTCCTCCACCTCTTTTAAATGCTGAAGAAGCCGAATGTCATTGGAGAACTTGTGGGCGCTTGCGGCAATCCCTGCAAGAACATTTAACACTCTGGTATCCACCTTTCTTGAATAGGTCTGACCAGAAACCGGACAGCATGCTTCAAACCCCATCTTCTTTGCAATCATGGGATCAATTTTGTCAATTGTCTCCTGATCACCGTCAAAAAGCTCTAAAAAACTTGCCTGTGTTCCTGTCGTTCCCTTGGAGCCTAAAAGCTTCAGGCTTCCTCTTACATAATTTAAATCTTCCAGATCCATCAAAAATTCCTGCATCCAGAGTGTTGCCCGCTTTCCTACTGTAGTAGGCTGCGCCGGCTGAAAATGGGTAAATGCAAGGGTAGGCTGGCTTTTATATTCATCTGCGAACCTGGAAAGCTCTGAAAGGACATTTACCAGCTTTTTCTTTACAATGTCAAGAGCCTCTGCCATAAGAATCATGTCCGTGTTATCCCCCACATAGCAGGACGTTGCCCCAAGGTGGATAATACCCTTTGCTTTTGGGCACTGTATTCCATAGGCGTACACATGGGACATGACGTCGTGGCGCACCTGTTTTTCTCTTTCCTTTGCCACATCATAGTTAATATCATCTGCATGGGCCTTTAACTCTTCAATCTGCTCGTCTGTTATCGGAAACCCCAGCTCCTTCTCCGTCTCCGCCAGCGCAATCCACAGTCTTCTCCAGGTACGGAATTTCTTGTCCGGCGAGAAAATGTACTGCATCTCTTTTCCTGCATACCGCTCAGAAAGCGGGCTTACATATCTGTCGTTTGTCATTTGTTTTTCTCCTTTTTCTATTTCTGTCTCTTGATTCACTAAATGCGGGATTCTTTTTTCCACTCTCCAAGCTTCCCCTCATCTACCTCCATATCCACTTCCTTTTTTGCTCTTTCTACCTCCTCCCTCACAAGGGAATTCATAGCAAGAAAAACCGGATTGCCCGAAAGCATTTTCATATAATCCTCCTCCGGCAAGTAACGCTGACAGCAATAAAGGTATGCTTTCAGCATATCAGGCTCCTCACAGATATGACATGCCTCCCGGTACATTGCCGCCGCTTCCTCATATAAAAACAAAGAGCCATAAGCTGTTCCCAGGCATGCGTAAATACGTCCGTAAAAGGTCTTATCCACCGAATCATCCCATTCCCGGTTGATAACTGACTGATATACAAGAATTGCCGATGCATATTCTCCTGCTTTTAAAAGCGTATCCGCTTTATACTTTGCTTTTTCAACATCTTTTTGGTTCTGCAATTGCTCCAGAAGATTCTGTATTTTCGTAATTTCAAGAGGAGCATAAATAACCGAGCCTTTCAATATCGTAAGCACAAATTCAGAAAGACTTGCATTCTGATCCAGTTCCCTGCGCAGCATTTCCGCCATCTCACCCAGCTCCAGTTCATCCTGCAGCCAGTCGCAGAGCCTCCGGTTCATAATCATATGATCAATCAGGTAAAGATTATTACATATATAATAACACAGCTCTTCTATTGTATATATCCTCATATGGACCCGCGATATCTCGTAAGGCCGTTTTGCTCGTTTTTTATGACATAGAATTAAACTGCCCATTGGTTCCTCCCAACTGAATCACCTTTTCCACCTGAAAATCTGTTGCCGGAAAAAATTCTCCAAATCCGATATCTTTAAAAGTCAGCCTGCATGTTTTCTCGTCCAGAAACAAAACCTCTACCTGAATACGCAGGGAGTAGTCCGTACGGGCAGGCATTCCTTCAAGGGAAACCTCCTCCACCCGCATCTCCTCTCCATCCAGCGATTCTATCAGAATCTCAATACTGGATACATCCTCCAGGAGCACTTCCCACTGACCATCTGCTTCATACCAGTGCTCTCCCCACGACACAATAGGATACCATCCCTCCTGCCCGTTCACACGCATTCTGAGGGCAATCCGCTCCATAAGCTTACTTTCGTCCAGATAAACCGGACCCTCCTCCGCAGATGCACATTTTCGAATGGACGTGTAACACGCACCTTTGCTGTAGAGATTATTTCCCAAAAAGGCACGCCGTCCGTTACATAATACTTTCTGGGAATCCGGATACCAGTTTTTTTCAAATCCCTCGCCAGTCAGATAGACAGATGATACTACTTTTTTTTCAAACACATTTTCAATCATCGATTTAAAGGCAGCATCTGCATCCTTCGCCTTTTCCTCACTGATAATGGGATATAATGCCGCCAGCTCTTTCATATGTGCATTTGCCACTTCGTCAACCGTAACATAAGTCCCGCCGGTATGCCCCGTATTTACATTGAGCTTCCTGAGCATATAGGCCTTAATCCTCTGATCATCACAGAAGAAAAGCGCCGATTCATACTGCCACAGTTCTTTGGGCTGAAAGATCATATACTGACAGAAACTCTCTTTATAATCCTGAACAAAAACGTGAGATTTGGGTATCCCCAAATGCTGTCCGATTCCCTTAAGCATTTTTGACATATCAATATCCGTTTCAGGAGTAGAAAAGGTTAAAAACTCTATATTCTCAAATTTCTCAAGTGAGAGTTCCACAAATTTAGCCAGCAGCCATACCGCGTCATAGATTTTTTCTCCGAGGCGTACTTTTTCTCTGTATACTGCCCGTTCAAACAGATCTGTGACGGTATGCCCGAGACTTACTGTTGCCAGCCTTTTCGCCTCTTTTCCATAAATCCAGCGCTCCTGGAAATATCCGATCACAAGAGGGATCTGATAATTGTCTGCCGCGGTCTCTAATGTTTCCGGCTCATCCTTTGTCTCGTCATAAAAACTGATCTGACAGTTTTTTTCATTAATATCATATCCAAGAATGTGCCCCTTCTTCATTATCCTTTCCCCCTCCCTTTAAAATCAGTATATTTTAAAAAGTCTTTCAGCAAGAATCAGTTCCTCTGCGTATTCAATCATAGCTTTTTTACGTTTTGCCGGCGTATCCTTTATCATGCTGTTGATTCTTCCAAATTTGCCCGCGCAGATCCCTGTTTCGTTTTTAAGGACTGCTTTTTCTGTTGTAAAACTATCCTTTCCGTTCATTTCCTGAACATAGTAATTGACCGCCTCGTCACTGTACAGCACAAACTGTTTCACATACAGATTTTCAAACACAGGAGTTAAAATCTCCGATTGATAGCCAAGGGAGCCCCGTTCCTCTGTCTTACGTTTATAAAACAGCTTTACCTTGCTTCCGTCCGCTGCCTGATAAAATATCATTGCCTTGTCATAGAGCTGCACCTCCCTGAGCCACGACTCCTTATATTTCATGTAACTTGGGAGCACCAGCTGCTTTTCACACATTTCTCTTAAAACCTGGTGAAGCACCGGTTCCATATCTGCCGCATAATCACGCCCTGCATAATAGTCCAGAAGCGCAATTTTACATACATCTGTCAGCTCTTCCTTTTCGTCACATTCCTTTGCAATAATGCGGAACACGCATGGATCAAGCTCACGTCCCCGAATAATATATTCTCTGGATACAAAGGCAAGATAGGCCTGCTTTAAACGGAAATATGCATTTCCGGACATATAGTAGTTCTCAAATATTTTCTCTTCTCCGAAAACATTTTCCGAAAAAACCATCTGGGTAATGATCCGCTCTCCCAATTTGTTAACCGGAATACCATATTCATGGGCAGTATTCCACAAACGCTTCATATCTCTTGTAGCTCCACAATAATAATTAGACAGATATATCAGTGTCACTTTATCATACTGCTGTCTGTTAAACAGCTCGAAGCAAAGATGGGTTAAAAATTCTTCCTCTTTATAATTACCGTCTCTGACCGCCGCGCTGCATGTTTTAAACATCTCCCGCTCGTCAAAATGCGAGAACCCCTTTTCTTTAATGTTTTCAAGGGTAACTGCTTCTTCTTCGCTCTGTTCCTGCCATACGCCTGCCGCATCAGCATATTTTTTACACAGCTCAAGAAAACGCGGCTCATAGAAAAGACGTTTCGTATCATACATGATAGAGTCCGTATAGTATCTCCCTTCCATAGATTCCCACACGATTCTCGATTCTTTATCATAAAGACGGATAATCGCACCGTCCTCACTGTACGGAACTCTCTGACGCACCTCTCCATCCTTTTCAATGACAAGTACACACTTCATGTTTGCAACCTTTGTGGTCACCTCATAAGAATAACAGATATCCCGCATCGCCTCCATCCGAGGGCCATCCATTTCTTCTGCTGTACAAAAACGCCGGTATAGGATTCTAAGAGGCTCCGAAATGTGACGCTTCATAAGCTGCTCCCATGTAAATTTCACCATCTGCTCACGGTAGCCAAGATATAATTCCTCGTCGTCGTCATAGGTCAGAAGATTTGCATAAAGAAATGACGCCTTTTTATAATCCAGTGAATTTCCATGCATAAAATACAAAAAAATGACTCTTGGAAGGGCTCCTCTAATATTGTTCTCATTTAAAGTAATCATATAATATTCATACAATCTGGCAATCCGAAGTCCTTCTTCAACCGCTTTCTGATACCATACGAAATAACGCTGTTCCGTTTTGCTTCCTTTGATAAGCAGAGTACAGATTGTATTTAAAATCATCGTTTCACTATACAGCTTATAAATTCTTTCCAGAATCCTGAATATATCTCTGCTGAACTCTTTCCTCTGACTTGCAATGTTTGCTACATACAGCGCAACCTCTTTTGATATCAGACGATGCTTAGTTGCAAAATTCAGAACCTGTATCTCAAATCTGCCAAGCTTTTTTAGCAATGTGGGCTTTTCCTGATAGCACAAATATGTTTCCAGATAAAAAAGCACATCATGAACCTCGAATTCATTCTGCTGCTCCAGCACTTCCAGTCTCTTATATGGGTTCTTATATCTGGGATCCAGCTGCAACAGCATGTAAAGAAGCGTCCATGAATCCTGATGTCTCAGATATGTTTTGCTGATTTCGTCAAGCACTCGTTCCGTATGTGTCCTGTTACCCCGAATCAAAGCTGTAAGGAACAAGTAATAGCAGTTTGTGATAGGATCCTTCCCGATGGCAAATCTGTTATAATTATAATTTTCAAGAATCCATTTTGCCTCTTCTATCCGGTTTCCAATTATATAAACGTGTGCCTGAAGAAGCTGGTACATCTCACTCTGCGGTTCAATCTTCCGTATGGATAAAAGCTTCTCTATGGCGCCCTCCACCCAGTTTTTAAGCTCAATCCTTCCAGCAACATAACCAATATACTCCTTTACAATCTGCGCTGTAAGAAGCTCCGGCACATGATGGTTCTCATTATATTCCTGATTCTGAAGCACCTCTACTTCATAAATCAGTATTTCATAGGGCGTGACAAATTTAAGCGCACCGTAATTACGTCCCCCATGTAAAAATTCCGGGCGGACATAATATTCCACTTCATAAGTATTTCCCACAAAATCCTCTGTTGTGATCTCTGTCTTTGACGCCCTTAAAAATTCCCCTTCTGTTTCAATACGAATCGGCATGTAGCCCCATGTATTTTTTGTGAGGGACAATACGCCCTTGGTGGACTGGGAAATATCCTCAAACAGCATTCCCTCCCCGGGAAGTGTGAGGAAAATACATTCCTTCTGTTTGATGCCTACAAGGAATTCCTCAAGCGCCTGCTCTCCCAGCGACCATTTACGCATATTATCATACAGATAAAATATACGCTCGTTTTCATACTTTAAGATACTGTAAAAATCACGGGAGCGAAACAGTCTCGCCGCTTCAGAATAATCCTTTATGGCAAGCTTTTTAAAATCTTCCGTATTCTGCACTTTTCCATATGCAGTCATCACATAAGGCTTTTCTACAATAGCGGTAAAAGGAAGCTCGTACTCTCCGCCGGTACAGACCACCGTGAATTTCCCTTTTTCCACATGTCCCGGCGGCAGCCCCCTGCCATCATAAGAGAAAATCACCCTTGCTGGATTTCCGTCAAATCCTGAATCTTTTAAATGTATACGAAAAGAAGACGGGTAGATAAGCCCCCGTATCGCGCTTTCATTATTGCTTTTAATCAAGAAACTCCCCCTGAATACTTCCCCTTCTCCAATAATCAGTACCAGATTCGTTTCTTCAAATTCAACCTCCGGTCTCGGAATCCGAAAGTTCCCTTTTGAAAATTTCTGGATTTTGTTTTTCAAGCCCTACACCTGCTTCTTTCGTTGCATTTTTCTGAAAACATACGTATAATGAATTATAGCATTGTTTTAGTAGTAATGGCAATGCCAGAAACATAAAATGTTAAATTTTTACGATACATTCCCTAAAAACAGGAGGTACAAACATGGAAAAAAAGCCGGAATTTCATGGCAGCGACTTAGAAAAAATTGCAGAATACTATCAGATTCCACCAGAAGAAATCATTAAATTTGGTGCAAATGTAAACCCTCTGGGAATCTCCGAAAAAGTGAAAGAACAATTATCTGCTAATCTGGATATTATTTCTAACTATCCGGACCGCAGCTATACAAGTCTCAAAAGGACAATCAGTGAATACTGCGGCGTCTCCCCCTCCTGCATTGCTGTAGGAAACGGATCCACAGAACTCATCTCTCTTCTTATAAAGCAAAGACAGTCAAAAAAAGCCCTTGTCCTTGGCCCGACCTATTCGGAATATGAGCATGAGCTTCATTTGACCGGAGGAGAAATATATGAATACAATTTAAAAGAATGTGAAGACTTTTGCCTGAATACCAGAGATTTCCTGGACTCTATAGAATCCGGTACTGATCTTATTATTCTCTGCAATCCTAACAATCCAACCTCCTCGGCGATCCGTCAGGTGGAGCTTAAAAAGCTTCTTTCAGAAGCAAAAAAGCTGAATATTTTCGTCATGATCGATGAAACCTATATAGAATTTGTACCTGATATATCTGAAATTACAGCTGTTCCGCTTACTGCACAATATGATAATCTTATTGTTATACGAGGAGTCTCAAAATTCTTCGCCGCGCCGGGGCTTCGATTTGGTTATGGTATTACCTGCAGCCGTGAATTTCTCCAGTTTCTTCTTATACATCAAAATCCCTGGAGCTTAAACAGCATCGGCGCTTTCGCCGGGGAATTGATGCTGAAGGATCACGAATATATACAAAAAACCCGGCAGCTTATCTGTCAGGAACGGGACCGGCTGTTTCATCTGCTTCAAAACATGTCCGGAGTGAAAGTATATAAGCCTTACGGAAACTTTATCCTCGTCCGCCTGATGAAAACCGGAATCACTTCCTCTGATCTCTTCGAAGCCGCTATAAAAGAGAAAATGATGATACGGGACTGCTCCTCCTTCCAGGCGCTTGAAGGAGAATATATCCGATTCTGTATCATGCTGCCAGAAGACAACGATCGGCTGATGCGATGCCTTGCTGCACAGTTGGGGACGTAGTATTTTTAATTTTACTACGTCCCAGATTGATTTTACCCTGTCCCCGGGACACCGTTTTTTAATCTGGGACGTAGTATTTTCAGTTTTACTACGTCCCCAATATCATTGCAACAAATGAAAGATCATATTGTCCGGTATTTATAAGCCCGTGTCCGTCCCCGTCTCTGCATAAGAATACATCTCCTGCCTCTGCCTTAACTTCTGTTCCGTTATCAGTATATATACCTTCTCCGCTTAAAATATAATAGGTTTCCGTCTCACCATGATGCTCATGATAACCCAGCTCACAGCCCGCAGGAAGCGTTACTCTTGCAAACATCCTGCAGTGTTCTCCAAGCTCTTCCTTACCAAGCAATGCTTCCTTTAAAATGTGACCGGCTCCGCCGTTTACATGATCCACCCTTACGATTTCTCTTTCCGATGTCTTTGTCATTGCAATTCCTCCTGCCTTTTTATTATTACAATACAGCTTGAAACTGCAGGCTGTCAACCAATTTGCCGCTTTATTTAACAATGCGGTAGTACTCACGGGCCGTTATGCCATATACAATTGCATAAAATACTGCAAATACTGCAACTGTAGCCACCGTACAAATGAAAAACAACGGTTCATTTGTAAGATATAATATAGCGAGAAGTTTTTTTACTACAGTAAACGCTACGGCAACATGTATAACCGCAACAGCTAACGGAAGGAAGAACACCAGAAGCACTTGGCTTCTGATTGATTTTTTTACCTCTTTTTTACTCATTCCCACCTTCTGCATGATCTGGTAGCGTTCTCTGTCGTCATATCCCTCTGATATCTGTTTATAATAAATAATTAGTACTGTTGCCATTAAAAACAGCATCCCAAGATAACATCCGATAAAAAGAAGTCCTCCGTACAGTCCGTAGAATACTCTTCGTTCCAGCTCACGGCTCTCATATCTTACTTCCTCTACCTCACTCTCCGATCTTGCCTTCATTTCCTCTTCCGCAGCAATACAATCCTCTCTTTCCCCCTTAAGAGCGAAACTCACCTGATAACGCATCCTGCACATCTGGTGTGCCCATTCACGATTCATATCCGTATTGTCATAAATGTACTGAAGCCAGTCCTCAATCTGAGCCTTCCCGGAAAATACGACATAAACAGCCTCCATCAATCTGTCCTCCGCTTTGGACTCTGTCCACATATCCTCCAGCTCTTTTACAATATAATAGGTGTTTCCCTCAACCTTTAATGTATCCCATCCATACTTTTTCTCCTTTGTTGTGTAGAGAATAACCTCATTCTCTTTCAGGTTAATATTCTCCCCGGTCATCTGATTATAATCCTCCTGTGCAATCATATAGAACTCACATGCACTGTCATCAGAATAATTTCCGGTTGAAGTCAGGCGGATATTCTCCCCTTCCTTTATTGCCGTACCTGCTCCATAATGTGTTATAGTCTTATCTGTGACCTTCACCCGATGTGCCTCAGCTGTCTCAGAAATAATATTTTCAAGCTTCCTCTCTTTATCTTCGTCTGCATCAAAAGTCTCCACCGATACCTCTTTCGGGTATCTGACATACAGCATATCCTCACTTCCCAGATACATGGAAACAGAGGTTGACACAAGTACCAGCACCATCGTACTCAGGATACATATATTTGCAAGCCCTGCCGCATTCTGTTTCATACGATAGAGCATACCCGATACTGCCGTAAAATGCTTACTCTGGTAATAAAATTTTTTATTTTTGCGAAGCAGTTTAAGTACTGCGATACTTCCGGCCGTAAACAGTGCATAGGTTCCCAGTATAACCATAACTACTGCAGCAAAAAACAACCGCAGCGCCGCAAGCGGAGATTCCACGGTAAGCGCTGTCCCATATCCGCATCCCACCAGCAGAACACCGGCTGCTGTAAGCAAAAGCTTCGTTTTTGGTTCTCGTTCTCCCTGACTACTCCCCCGCAGAAGCTCTGCTGGATTGGAAAGTTTAATCTGCATCAGATTATAGATAAGGGTCATAGCAAATATGATGCAGAAAAGTAAAAGTGTTCCTGCTACTGTTTCCTGCCGGATCATGTATTCCATTCTCACATCATAATTAAGCAACTTTGTTAGCAAAAGCCACATCAGCTTACTGAAAAGTATTCCAAATAAAAATCCCAGTCCTATACTGGTTCCTGCAACTATCATAGTCTCAAGAATCAGCATCTTCGCTATATGCCCCTTGCCCATTCCAAGTATATTATAAACACCGATCTCCTTCTTCCTCCGCTTGATCAGAAAACTGTTTGTATAAAACAGAAAAATCACTGCAAAGATCATAATGACAATGGATGCCATCATGAGTATCTGGGAGATTTTCCCTTCTCCCACACTGTCATTTCTCGCCAAGCCATGCATAATAAAGTACATCATGACTGTCAGAACAGCTGTAAAAATATATGGAATATATGTCTTCCTGTTGTTTTTTATATTTGTAACTGCAAGCCGCGCATAAATCCTTCTATTCATTCCCGGCACCTCCCGCAATAAGTACCGTAAGTGTATCCGATATTTTCTGATACATCTGATCGTTTGTAAGATTTCCCCGGTAAAGCTGATGGAACACTTCTCCATCCTTAATAAAAAGGACTCTATTGGCCGTACTCGCTGCTTTTACACTGTGGGTAACCATAAGTATCGTCTGTCCGTCCTCGTTAATATCGGAAAAAAGCGAGAGAAGCTCATCCGATGCACGAGAGTCCAAAGCTCCTGTAGGCTCATCTGCCAAAATCAGCTGCGGCTTTGTAATCAAAGCCCTTGCAACTGCCGTACGCTGCTTCTGTCCTCCTGATATCTCATAAGGGAACTTACCGAGAATTGCTTCTATTCCCAATCTTTCTGCAACCGACGCAAGCCTTTTTTCCATTTCCTCGTATTTCCTGCCGGAAAGCACCAGCGGAAGGAATATATTATCCTGGACAGAAAACGTATCCAAAAGATTAAAGTCCTGAAACACGAACCCCAAATTCTGCCTCCTGAATGCCGCCATCTCCTTTTCCGTGATTTTCCCCATATCATTTCCTTTCAAATATACTTTACCGCCTGTTGGCTTATCAAGGGCTGCCAGAATATTAAGAAGCGTTGTTTTTCCTGAGCCTGATTCTCCCATAATCGCCACATATTCTCCGCTTTCTACCGAAAAATTTACATCCCTAAGCGCTTCAACCTGATTCCCTCCAAATCTGGTGGTATATATCTTTTTTACGTTCTTCACATCTAACAATGCCATTTTTCTTCCATCCTTTCCTGCATTTATCTTTCCCTTAGTGTACATTCTAATTATAAACAAAAGGAAAATGCCCTTCCATTGATTCAGGTTACATTTTCCCTCTGTTCCTTACATTTTTGCAAGGTTATTCCACATCCAGCCTCGAGCGGTAAAAGTTTAAGAAAACTCTGGTTCCCTTTCCCGGCTCTGATTCAATTCTAAGCCCATGCTTTAATTTGTCAGTCACCGACCTGCACAGATACAGTCCAATTCCCGTTGATTTCTTATCTCTGCGGCCATTATAGCCTGTAAACCCCTTTTCAAATACCCTCGGCAAATCTTCAGGATATATACCGATTCCATTATCCTCAATCACAAGCTCATCTTTTTCTATGTAAACAGACACGCGCCCCTCCCCTGGCCGGCTGTATTTGAGCGCATTGGAAAGCAGCTGCTCTATTACAAATACAAGCCATTTTTCATCGGTCAATACCTTTCTTTCCGTCGGGTTATACTGAAGCCTTATTTTCTGAAGAATAAACATCTGAGAATATTTACGCACAGCCTGACGAACCGCAGCGTCAAGAGAACACACCTCAAATGCCAGATCCGAGGACATAGTTTCCATCCGCAGATAGGTAAGAACCATCTCCACATATTGTTCAATCTTAAAAAGCTCAAGCTTCATATCCCGGACAAGGCGCATCAAATCCTTATTCTCTGAATCTTCATATACCTGAATCAGCACCCGAAGCGCTGCAATCGGCGTTTTAATCTGATGCACCCACAGTCCATAATAATCTGTCATTTCCTGCTTCGAAATACGTTCCTTTGACTGAAGCTCCTGTTTATTTTCATACAATTTCTGCAAAATAATCTGATATTGTTCCTCAATTCGATTTTTCGGAAGGGGCAGACGATCCACTCCTGCCTCTATGCATTTTTCCATTTCTGATATTTCCGCGTAATGGCACACATAACGGTAAAGCTCCACACCTCCATACAGAAGTACCCAGAAGCCGGCAAGTAAAAACGCATAGTTCACGGCATCCTTCGGAATTCCGTACAATTCAAAAACAACAAAAAAAATACCGGAAAACCCAAGATACAGGCATATTCCTTTTATATTGTCTTTAAAATAGTCAAGCACCGCCTTCTTCATTCTATTATATATCCAATTCCTTTCTTCGTTTTTATACAGTCCCCAAGCCCCAGATCCTCCAGCTTTTTCCGAAGCCTGGATATATTGACCGTCAAAGTATTGTCATCAATAAATTCGTCGCTTTCCCACAATCCGGTAATAATAGTATCTCTTGACACAATCTTACCCGAACTCTCAAGCAGAATCTGAAGAATACGAAATTCGTTTTTTGTAAGTGTAAGCTTTTGCTCCCGGTACATAACAGACGCATCGTTCAGATTTAATATTAACCCCTGGTGCTCCAGTATATTTCCGCTTCCCTGAAAAGAATAAGCTCTTCTTAACACCGCCTGTATCTTGGCTGTTACTACATTCAAATCAAATGGCTTCTCAATGAACTCATCGCCTCCCATGTTCATTGCCATTACAATATTCATATTATCACTTGCCGAAGAGAGAAAGATAATCGGAACTCTGGAAATCTTACGAATTTCCTGACACCAGTGAAAACCATTAAAGAAGGGCAGCATAATATCAAGAAGAACAAGCTGCGGATCAAAAGCAGCAAAGCTTTCCACAATATTTTTAAAGTCTTCTGCACATACTACGTCATAATTCCATCGGCTCAAATGCAGCGACAACGCATTTGCAATTGTCATATCATCTTCTACAATAAAAATCCTGTACATAAAACGCCTCCTTCTTACGAAACTACGTAAATCAGGGACGGAGGTTTTGCTCCGTCCCCTGCTCACTGTCCGAAAGCTCTTCCGTGTCCAGTTTACAACGAATTAGAATCAATATCAATGGAAAAAATGATCTCCGATCTGCATGCCGCTGCCGCCACGGTCAAAATACAGACATTCTCCCACCGGATTTACTCCGGCCAAAGCATCTGACGCCGCCTGCAGGGAAGCTTCCGTATAGCTTCCGCTGCTTCTAACCTGATCAAGCCATCCGGTAAGCGCCGGCGTAAACTGCCCCGATTGGTAGAGCACCTCCTCAACTGTTCCTGGAAAGGAACCGCTTCTGACACGGTTCATGACTACGGCCCCCACTGCAACCTGTCCCTCATATGGCTGGTTACCGGCTTCGCAGAAAATAATGGAGGCCAGCAGATCCTTTGTCCCCTGTAGGGCTTTATCCTCTGCCTCCTTCTCGGCTTTTCTCTGTTTTGCCTCTTCAATCTCCTGCTTGTGCTCTTCATTGATTTTCAAGCATACAGCCTGTACTGTTTCTTCATATGGCAAAATTCCATAATGTATATCCGGAATCTGATTCACAATTTCTGTTATCCCTGTCATCTTATTTGTTACTACCTTCTCTGCCTGCCTTACATCTGCCCTGTCTGCAAACCCTGT
>CAOJQZ010000051.1 GCA_948441955.1 uncultured Lachnospiraceae bacterium
AAACAGCCTCTTTTACTACCTTCGGAGCTTCGTCAACTACTGCCTTAGCCTCTTTAAGTCCAAGACCTGTAATTTCACGAACAACCTTAATAACTTTAACCTTAGAAGCGCCTGCAGATACTAACTCTACATCAAATTCGTCCTTCTCTTCTACTGCTGCTGCCTCTCCGCCTGCCGCTGCAACTACAACGCCTGCTGCTGCTGAAACACCAAACTCTTCTTCACAAGCTTTTACTAAATCATTTAATTCTAATACGGATAACTCTTTAATTGCATCAATAAACTCAGCTGTTGTCAACTTTGCCATTTTATTTTCCTCCTGTTATAATCTTTTTTTCATTTAAATTCCTTTTTTAAACACTCTATTCTGCCGGAGCAGCTGCTTCCTCGTCTGCCGGAGCGGCCGCCTCACAATTTTCCGCTCCGCCCTGCTCTGCAATCTGATTGAGAACACGAGCAAGATTCGTAATTGGTGATTGTAAGCTTCCAAGCAGCTTGGAGAGCAGTTCTTCTCTGGAAGGAATACTTGCCAGAGCCTGAAGACCCGCCTGATCATAAGCCTCGCCTTCAACCACGCCTGCTTTTAATTCAAGAGCTTTGGCATCCTTTGCGAATTTTGCAAGGATTCTTGCCGGAGCTGTTGCATCATCTTTCGAAATCGCAATAGCGCTGGGACCTTCCAGGTGTTCGTCTAAAGCCGCAAACTCCGTCCCTTCAAAAGCTCTTTTCATCATTGTGTTTTTACAAACCTTGTAGATAATTCCGGCTTCTCTTAACTGCTTACGGAGTTCTGTGTCCTGCGCAACAGTCAACCCACGGTAATCTACCAGTACAACGCTTGCCGCATCCTTTACATCATCTGCGATAGCCTGTACAACCGGCTGTTTTAATTCAACTTTTGCCACGAATGGTGCACCTCCTTATATTATTTGTCTGACTGCTAAAGGAGTTTATAAAAATCCCCTTATGCGAAAAGACACAAGGGGAATATAAATTCATAATATATAGAATCTAACTTTCCTCGGCAGGCGTCCTCTATGACTTACGCTTTTACGCACCTGCTGTCTCTGGCAGTCATTGCTTTGCTATTATAGCATCATATATTTTCAATGTCAACAACAAAGATTATGAAAGCCTCATTGGATTGACCTTCACACCCGGTCCCATTGTAGATGTAAGAACCACACTCTTCAGGAACTGACCTTTCACAGCTGCCGGTCTCGCTTTGTTAATTGCATCGATTAACGTCTGGAAGTTGTCTGCAAGCTGCTCCTCTGTAAAGGATGCTTTGCCTAACGGCACATGAATAATATTTGTTTTATCAAGTCTGTACTCAATCTTACCGGCTTTGATCTCCTGAATTGCCTTTGTGACATCCATCGTTACTGTACCTGCCTTTGGGTTCGGCATAAGTCCTTTCGGTCCAAGCACACGTCCAAGACGACCTACAACACCCATCATGTCCGGTGTAGCAACTACTACATCGAATTCAAACCAGTTTTCCTTCTGAATTTTCGGAATCAATTCGTCTCCTCCGACATAATCAGCTCCGGCCGCTCTTGCTTCATCTGCCTTGGCGTCCTTTGCAAATACGAGAATCCGAACCTTCTTACCTGTTCCATGCGGAAGTACAACTGCGCCGCGGATCTGCTGATCAGCATGACGTCCGTCACAGCCGGTTCTTACATGAGCCTCGATAGTCTCATCAAATTTTGCTACTGCAGTCTTTTTAACTAATGCTACTGCTTCTGCAACATCATAGAGTCTCCCTCTGTCAATTGCTTTTGCAGCTTCAACATATTTCTTTCCTCTTTTCATCTAAATAAACCTCCTTGTGGTAATGCCGGGATAACCCTCCCACTTAATATTTACAATGTACAATATATCCGTTTACTCCACCTTTACTCCCATGGAACGGCAGGTTCCTTCGATCATACTCATCGCCGCCTCAACGCTTGCCGCATTCAAATCAGGCATCTTAAGCTCTGCAATCTCACGAACTTTGTCCTTTGTGATCGTTGCAACCTTTGTCTTATTCGGAACGCCTGAACCGGATTTGATATTGCAGGCCTTCTTAATAAGAACAGCGGCCGGCGGTGTCTTTGTAATAAAGCTGAAGCTTCTGTCACTGTAAACTGTAATAACAACAGGAATGATCATATCACCCTGATCTGCTGTTCTTGCATTAAACTGCTTCGTAAACTCAACAATGTTTACACCGTGCTGACCAAGAGCCGGTCCAACCGGTGGTGCCGGAGTTGCTTTTCCGGCAGGAATCTGTAACTTAATATAACCTTGTACTTTTTTTGCCATTTTCATTACCTCCTTGTGGTACTTCCGGAGCCCTTTTGCCCCTCCCACTTAATGATTACACTTTTTTTACTTCTGCGAAACTGATTTCTACCGGCGTTTCGCGGCCGAACAGCTCTACATTGATTGTAAGGCTCTGCTTCTGCACATTCATGGCCTGAACTACGCCGACCGTATCTGCCCATGCTCCGGCAATAACCTGAACGGTGTCGCCCTGTGCAAAATCCACAACAATATTCTCCTGCCTGATTCCAAGCGGCGCCATCTCTGCAGCAGTTAACGGAACCGGTTTTGAACCGGGACCTACAAACCCTGTAACGCCTCTTGTATTACGCACAACATACCATGTATCGTCATTCATAATCATATGAATCAGCACATAACCTGGAAACATCTTCTTCTGGACTGCCTTCTGAACGCCGTTCTTAAGCTCTACCACGTCTTGCATAGGAACCCGAACTTCAAGGATCTGTTCCTCCAGATGCCTGTTCTCAATTGTCTTATCAATGTTGGCCTTCACTTTGTTCTCATACCCGGAATAGGTATGAACTACATACCATTTTGCCTCTGACATAAACTCACCTTTCCTGCCCGAAGTTTCATCAACCCAGGTTGATAAGAATATCAACACCATTCTGAACAAAGAAATCAATCAATGCTATGACTGCCCCCAATGCTACAGATACAGAAACAACTGCTGCCGTCTGTTTCGCAAGTGTCATTTTATCCGGCCAGATAATCTTCTTAAACTCTTTTTTAAGTTCTTTGAACCAGCCCGATACGCCTTTTTTCTGAGTTTTTTCACTCATGACATTCACACTCCTTTTACGCGGCTACTTTGTTTCCTTGTGCAATGTGTGTGACTTACAGAACTTGCAGTATTTTTTTGTTTCCATACGTGCCGGATGAGCCTTCTTATCCTTGGTCATGTTGTAGTTACGCTGCTTGCATTCTGTACATTCCAATGTGATTCTTGTACGCACAACTTCCACCTCGCTTCATTTTGTCTCAAGCTGTTACCGTGAATCGTAACAGCATTCACTGTTATCCGACGGCTTGCGAGACCGTCAATTTTTAGGCATAAAAAAAAAGACCTACTTCCATTCGCTAGGTAAGTGTACCATAGATATACGCAAAAAGCAAGCCTTTTTCCCTCATTATTTTTCACTTACGCAGACTCCGACACCTATTGTTCCGGGACCCACATGACAGCAGATACTCAGCGGAAGCTTGGAAAGCCTCGCGCTTTTCCCCGGAAAAAGCGCCTCTATCCTCTCTTTCCATTCCTGAGCCTCCGTTTCCGCATCCGCATGAGCGACATACAATTCCATTTTTTCCTCGCCGTATTTCTCCATCAGAGCTTTACCGTCGCGAAGAACCGCATCTTCCATCTCCTTTTTTGCCCTCTTACGTCCGCGCACCTTACAGTATGGCTCCAAAAGTCCGCCTTTAATCTGAATCACGGGTTTGATATTTAAGATTTCTCCCGCCAATGCTTCTGCGCTTCGTATACGGCCGCCTCTTTTCAAATATTCAAGTGATTCAACCGTAATATAGATAGAAGCCTCCAGCGCCATATTTTCAAGTTGCTCCTTGATTTCCACCGCTGAAACTCCCCGCTCTGCAAGCTTCGCTGCCTGTATTGCTGCTGAAGCCTGCGTTACAGAAATTCTCCGGCTGTCTGCAACAAGCACTCTGCCTTCATAATCCTCGCTGAACATTACTGCTGCCGAATAGCCTCCGCTTAATGCTTTTGACATGGGAATATGTACAATCTTATCATACGTTTTCAGGAGCTCTTCCCACAAGTCAGAAAGTACCGCAAGGGAGGGCTGTGTCGTACTCACGGTATAACCCTGCCTCATACTTTCAAAAAATTCCTTTTCTGATAACGATACTCCCTCCACGCATTCTCTGTCGTCAACAAAAAATGTCATTGGCAATATATGAATATGGTACTTCTCTGCTTCTTCCTTTGTAAGCCCGCTGTTGCTATCCGTAAGAATCCCTATCTTTTCCATTCTGGCTTCCTCTCCTGACTATCCCGAATTATATAAAACATGTAACATATTGTAGCATTAAATGTTTTGATATTCAAGATAAATCAAGTTATCCTTTTAAGAATTTATCAACACTTACCAATTTCACGCTGAGAACAAATATTTCTGCCGCCAGCTCAAGCTCTTCTACTGTCGGAAAGGACGGTGCAATTCGTATATTGCTGTCCCTCGGATCCTTTCCATACGGATATGTGGCTCCTGCTCCCGTAAGAATAAGGCCGGCCTCCTTTGCCTTAGCCACGATTGCTTTTGCACATCCCTCCAATGAATCAAAAGAAATAAAATACCCCCCAAGAGGCTTTGTCCAGGTTCCGATTTCCAATCCTCCAAGCTCTTTCTCCAGCACTTCCTGAACTTTCTCAAATTTCGGACGAAGAATCTCTGCATGCTTTTTCATATGCTCATGCATCCCCTGCATATCTTCAAAAAACCTGACATGACGAAGCTGATTAAGCTTGTCATATCCAATCGTCTGAAACCGCATATAGCGTCTTGCGTCCTCAAGATTCCCTCTGGAGGCAGCAAGAGCCGCAATGCCAGAGCCCGGAAATGACACCTTGGACGTAGAGATAAACTTGATCACAATATCCGGATTATCTGCCTTGATGCACTCATTCAATATTTCAAGTACTACATCCTTCTTGTCCTCATAAAGGTGGTGAATAGAATATGCGTTATCCCAGAATATACGAAAATCTTTCGCCGCCGGTTTCAAATGAGCAAATCTTCTTACCGTCTCGTCAGAATACGAAATTCCTGTTGGATTCGAGTACTTAGGCACACACCAGATACCTTTTATCGACGCATCCTCAGAAACCAGCTTTTCTACTATATCCATATCAGGCCCTGTCTGTAAAAGAGGAACATTCACCATCTCTATTCCGAAAAATTCTGTGATTGCAAAATGTCTGTCATATCCCGGCACCGGGCAGAGGAATTTCACCTTCTTAAGCTTAGACCACGGTGTACTGCCCATAAATCCATGTGTCATAGCACGCGACACAGTATCAAACATCACATTCAGGCTGGAATTTCCATAGATCAGAACACTTCTCTCCGGCACCTCCGACATATCTGCCAAAAGCTTTCTTGCCTCAAAAATACCATCCAGCACCCCATAGTTTCTGCAGTCTACGCCCTCAGAGCTCACCAGATCACAATTACCAGTCAAAACATTCATCAGCCCGTTACTCAAATCAAGCTGCGCTTTAGAAGGCTTACCGCGGGACATGTCAAGATTAAGTCCTTTTCCCTTTACATCTTCAAACTGTTTTTCAAGCTTTTCCTTTAAAGTTATCAATTCCTCTTTTTTCATCTCACTGTATGGCTTCATCATGGACCCCTCCTGTTTTTCATTCTTTTTACGTACTATATGCTATTTTATTCAAAAACGCAGGAAAATGCAAGTTCAACTTGCATTTTCCCGTAATTTTATCCCAGAATAGTCAATTTATCTGTTCTATTTTGCAATTTCGCATATTCGATTAGTCATATTTTATAATCCTGCAGAAATACGCACTGCTTTCCTCTGGATTTGTATATCTCCTCAAATTTTTCACGGCTGTATACAACTTTTCCTGCAATGGGATCCGCAATCGTCACCGTATCTTCTGTATATCCGATGAGCACTGCTCCGTGATCATTATTTCCCCAATCAACATACTCCCCGGTCTCCGTTTTCCATCCCTCTGCCTTCTGTCTTTCCTCCATATTGATTGTAACCCACACTACAACCGGTACATCCTGACTGACCCGGTGATATATTTCCTCTGCAGATGCGCCGGTTTTATCTATCGCCCGCAAAAAGAGGCTGTTTTGCTGAAGATATTTATTTGCAGCCGTGCGTATTGCCCCTGCTCCGCATATGTATCCTTGCTCCGTAGCCGGATCCCCTACAAAATAACGATTCAAATCCGCACCATGCAGTTCCCCGTCGCTGTCATAATAAAATTCCGCAGGAGCTGTCGGAAGATACTGTTCCGCCATAGTGACCTTATCTACATCAAAACCATAATAATTTAATACCATGGTCATAGCCGTAATTTCACACCCTGTCGGAAGCTCCGGCATCTGCAGAAGAATTTCGAAGTCCTCAATCTGATATTCCTCCGCCGTCTGCCCTTCTTCTCCCATTCCTCCACGCCGTCCTTTAAGCGTCTCCTTTCCTGCACTCTCATCACGGGCTGACGGCACGTATCTGTCCGCTGCAATCTCTCTCGTGTACACACCCGCAAAAATAACAACGCACAGTATAACTGCCGTCATTAATTCCAACGCCCATTCCAGCGATATTCTCATTTCAAGCTTTCTCCCTCTTCTGCCGGGACCTCTCCCACATGCAGACCACATTTTCCTTAATATTATTATATTCTTCAGGAGCATTTAGAATCAATCCGGGACAGGGTTTTTTCAATCTGGGACGTAGTATTTCTGATTTTACTACGTCCCAGATTCAGATTTACGCCATTCGAAAAATTCTTGGTATAATACTGTCCATCATAGATGCGTCAATTACTTTAAAATCTCTTTTTACTCTCTCCGTATACTTCTCAGGCATAGGTACAGCTTTCTGCCAATGGTAAAAGGTTTCCAGACACTTTTCTATTAAAAGAATGTCTCCTCTGTTGTCATCCCCATCATCGGGATATACAATCACAGAACGATAGGGCGTCTTATTTGCCTTTTGACTGGATGCCTGTGGGTGTGTCAGCAAAACATGTCTGTTGTACACCATATCCTTTGCTTTTAGGAGAACCTCTTCATATGATTCCACATAAACAATCTTCATCATATCTTTATATTTTCCCCCCACCCAATCATTGTTGGTAATTATAACCGCTTTACCTATTCTCCACATAGAGCCTCCTTTACGAACTCTTTCCAATACGGTATTCTTTTTTCATCATATACATAATACTTCTGGACGCCACATCAACAATAATAAAACCAAACGCAATCGCCAGACATGTTGCAAACAGAACAATCATCTCACTAAAGGCCAGTCCAATATCCTTGCTTACACATCCGTACATCATATAATACAGATTCGGTCCCGGTATCAGCGGGAATACAGAAGCTGTCAGGAATATTGTTGACGGCGCCTTGTTTATCCTTGACATAACAAACGCATAAAATGCCACAAATACAGCCGCAACCAATGTTGCAAAAAAATTACTCGGCCTCATCTGATATACTGCAAGATAAATGGCCCATGTAAAAAATGCGCCGATTCCAGAATACACAACCTGCCATTTCCTTATTTTAAACCACATCGCAAACCCAATACATGCAGCTGTACAGGAAATGAGCTGAATGATAATATTATGGTTTAATATAAAGCCTTCTGATCCCATCCCGTCAAACATCAGTATAGCAAGAGCAATTCCAAATGCTATGCCCGCGGCTCCAAGCATTGAATTCATAATGTTAAGAGCGCCGGAAATAAAATCTCTTTGCAGAACCTCCCGGATTCCGTTCGTAACACCCAGGCCGCTGATCAACAGCATGACGATCCCGATCATAATCCTATCCGGATGACTTCCAATCCCCATATGCATTGCCAGCAGAATGATAACCTCTGACAGGAATGATAAAATCATATTGTATACAAGAAGGTTACTCTCTCTTTTTACAAGCCAGTCCCCAACAGCAACAATCATAAGTGACACCAGTACCGCTATCACTGCGTCCGCAAAATTACATCCGAAGAAAACCGCAAATCCGGTGCCGCCCATAATACCCGCCAGATACCTTATGACAAGCTTCTGCTCTTCTCTGCCCATAACCTCCAGATATTTTTCTCTAAACTCTTTTTCATCCGGCTGATTGGCACACACATATCTGGATAAATTATTCAGATAATCCAAACGATCAAAATCAATATCTGTCGATTCAATCTGGCGTATCTGTGTTATGATATCTCCATCCGGAGTCTCTACAGTTATCTGCAGATTACTAGGGATTGCATAGACATCATACCGCCTGAATCCATAACTTTTACACATTCTGTAAAGGCTGTCTTCCAGCCTGAAATTTTCCGCGCCGCTTTTCAGCATAGCTTCGCCCACATCAAGAATGTTTTGTACGATCCTGTTATAATCCATAAAACACATTACCTCAAACAATAAATAATATTTACACCTTACCATATGCAATCATATCATTTATTTTTGAGAAGTCAATCTGTTTTTTCGACAATTATTCAGTATCTTTTTCACAAATAAGACTAAATTCAAAAAGCAGAGTGGCCTCACGCTCTTTGCTTCCCGTCCATTATCTTACAATATATAACCCCCGCAATTGTACTTACCGCCGTAGCCGCAATTCCCGGCCCCACGATTGCCGCCGGATTCACGCTCCCGTACTGGCTCCGGTAAGCAATCACATTCACCGGAATCAGCTGCAGTGAAGATATATTAATAATCAGAAACGTACACATCTCATTGCTGGCACTCCCCCGTTTCCTTACAGGCCCCGGCATCCGCCCATTTCTCCGGTCTTCTTCCAGCTTCGATAGCTCCTCCATCGCCTTAAGTCCGGCAGGCGTCGCCGCCCACCCAAGCCCCAGTACATTGGCAATAATATTTGTTGTAATGTGCCCCACCGCAGGATGCCTTTCCGGAAGATAAGGAAACAGAAAACGTATCAGCGGTCGTATTCTCCTAGAGGCCCCTTCCACGATTCCTGATTTCTCTGCAATTTCCATAAATCCCACCCAGAACGACATAACACCTGTCATTGTAATGCATAAAGTAATCGCTTCCTTTGACGAATCAAGGGCAGCATTGGTAATATCCGGCATCCGCCCGGTAAAAGCGGCAAATACGATTCCAGTCAATATCATGCCCGCCCACAAAAAATTTAACATAATTTCACCCCGGCAATTATTTTTAAGTCATCTGTAAAGCATATGAAAAAAAGATAGGAAGTATACCCTGGCATCACGTAACATATATTATAAAAAATAGTATAAACTGCTGTTTTTCTGGCAGAAAATGAGGTATTACATGAAATTTTTCCTATATGTTGCAGACATGATCATCCCTTTAGTGATTTTTGCCATTGTATGCTATGGATGCCTTGTAAAAATAGATGTGTACGATACCTTTATCAAAGGCGCCAGAAGCGGATTCTTTACCGTAATTAAAATTATGCCCACGCTGGTAGGGCTTATGGTTGCAGTAGGAGTGCTTCGGGCCTCCGGTTTTCTGGATTTTCTTGCAGAGATTATTGGAAGCCTTACAAAATATATCGGCTTTCCCGGAGAGCTGGTTCCCCTCACCATCGTAAAAATGTTTTCCTCCTCTGCTGCCACCGGGCTTCTTCTAGATACATACAAAGAATATGGAGCCGATTCATATCTGGGCCTTACAGCCTCCATCAGCATGGCATGTACGGAAACTATCTTCTATACAATGAGCGTATATTTTATGACAGCTAAAGTATCAAAAACACGCTATACTCTTACCGGTGCATTTCTTGCGACGCTTGCCGGACTGGCCGCAAGCGTCGTGCTGGCAGGAATGATGATGGGGGCGTGAACGGGGACAGGGCAAACTGCAATCCGGGACGTAGTATTTTTAAAAATACTACGTCCCGGATTGCAGTTTGCCCTGTCCCCGTTCACACAATCTCTTCAGCTTTTATTCCTCTCTGCTTCAGCTTTAAATACACAATCTCTCTAAACAATGCATACACCACCGATACAATCGGAATAAATATAAGCATTCCCACAACTCCCATCAGGCTTCCTCCCACGCTGACCGCCGCCAATACCCAGATTGAAGGAAGGCCTACGGAGTTTCCAACTACGTGCGGATAAATAAGATTCCCTTCTATTTGCTGCAGCACCAGAAACAATCCCACAAATATCAACGCCTTTACCGGCTCCACCATAAATATAAGGAATACTCCCACCGCGCATCCAATAAATGCTCCAAATATGGGAATCAACGCTGTAAACGCTATCACAATCCCTGTCAGAAGGGCATACGGCAGTCTGAAAATCCACATAGAAACAACAAACATACATCCAAGAATAACAGCCTCTACGCACTGACCTGTCAGAAAACTGGAAAACGTGCTGTAGGTCAGCGACAATACCTCCAGCGCCGCCTCAGCGCGCCCTTTTCTTACAAAAGCAAAAAGCACTTTTTTTGCCTGAATTCCCAGCTTTTCTTTCTGCAAGAGCACATAAACAGCAAATACAAACGCGATAAAAAATGTAGTAATACTGCTTACAATACTCTTTGCTGCGGTAATTGTGGAATCCAGTACACTGCCCGCTCCGTTTCCAAGAAAATCTATACCTGTACTCATTATCTTATCCCAGTCGAATTCCAGTTCATTTACCCACGTCATGATCTCTTTATTTCCATGAAAAATATCCTGCGCCCATATCTGCACCTTTGGAATAAATTCCTGAATGCTCTGTCCCAAATTTGCAAATGTAGTACCAAGCTGCGGTATCAGTACAAACATTACAAGTACGACTACGCCTATAACGGCAAATAACACGATCAGCATACTCACCGGACGCGCAAGCTTCTTAAGTATCGGTCTTTTTTCTATTCTTTCTTCTGAAAACAAATGACGCTGAATAAAGCTCATAGGAACATTCAGTACAAATGCAATCGCGCCTCCCAGAATAAATGGCAGCGCTATATGCAGAATGAATCCGGCAATATTCAAAACATCCTCGTATTTCCATAAGCATGCGACAACAATCGCTGTAAATAAAATTAACCCTTTTATTTTCTTTACTGTCTCCTGATCGAACTCCATGAAACCTCCCCACTGACATTTTCTAAAAGTATTCCCTGTTGCTGCTGATTTTATCTTATACCTGTTTAGAATTTAGGAGCTTTCTGCCGGATGCATTAAATTTGAAAACATACTTCCAAATACTCATGTAAAAGGCGCATAAGCTCCAGCGCACTGCGGAAATATATAACTTTTCCCTGTATCAGCACCGTCCCCTGCATACTGCTATGTTCACGCTTGTTTACAAGGACAGTCATCTGACTCCGAAAATTTATCCTGCTCATACCGTCCAACTCGCTCTCCGTACAGAGATCCTTCCGATTCATTTTCTGAAAAACATACGTCTGTGCATTGTCCTTATCGTCAAAGCGATGAAGTTCCCCCTCCTGTCTGGGAAAACCTGTTGAATCCATTACATCATCCATAATCATAAGCAAATGATCCATGCTCTCAAACCGGAAAGGTGTATGATAACTAAGCGTCTTTAATTCCCCTTTTGCAATCCGGTCCACGTAAGAATCAAATCGTAACATCATCGCCTTTGAACACAATTTCATTTTACTCATTATGTTCTCTCCTTAAGCCTGTTTTATCATAAAAATGTTACTACATATGGTTAATAAAGATTGTTATTTTACTTTCATACACATTACTTCTCGGATATATATCGTATGAAAGTAATTAAAAAATAAGCAAATTATAAGATTTAATAACAAACCGAATTTTAGTATAATATATCGCCTGTTTTTTAGAATCCTCTTCCCCTTGTTTTCTCTCTCTGATTTTTATATAATTACTGTAGCTTTACAAAACCGAAAAACAGGAAAGGAAAATAATAATTATATTATGAGATTACGAAGTAAAGCAGCCATTCGCTGCGCCAAACTTACAAGCATTCTGATTAAAAAGCTGAATCGGGGAAGCGGCGTCACACTTCCAGGATATGTCGCTCGGCTGATAGACCCGAAAATTTTGTCTGTTATGTCTGGCATGATCCGCGAAAAAACAATTGTAACTATGGGAACGAACGGAAAGACAACAACCAACAGTATCCTGTATCATGCTCTGAAGGCTGAAGGCAAAACTGTCATTATTAACCGAACCGGCGCAAATATGTTAAATGGCATTATTTCCGCATTTGTCCTTGCCACTGATAAAAAAGGAGTCCTGCATGCAGATTATGCATGTATTGAAGTAGACGAAATTGCTTCTGTACGGGTTCTTCCTGAATTAAAGCCTGACTGCGTACTCCTTACTAACATTTCCAGAGATCAGCTGGATCGTTTTGGAGAGGTTGATATTACCTACAATAAAATCAAAACCGCCATACTTAGTGTACCGAAAACAACATTGATTATAAACTGTGACGATATTCTTTCCTATACGCTGACCAGAGAATGTAAAAATAATTTCGTAACATACGGTATCAGCGAACAGATTTTTGATGACATTTCCAGATCCGAAATTCGGGAAAGCATCTTCTGCCGTTCCTGCGGAAAAAAGTTGTCTTACGATTTCTTTCACTATGGGCAGCTTGGTATTTATCGCTGCCCGGGATGCGGATTTAAACGCCCTATACCGAAATTTACAGCTTCCGAAATCACGTTTCATGACGAGGTGTACTCCTTTGATATGGATGGTATGCATATTGATTCTGGAGCACGTTCCCCTTACAATGTTTATAATACACTGTCTGCTTACGCCGCACTTTGCACTCTCGGTGCTCCGCTCCATAAATTCAAAGAAACCATCGAAGGATTTGATTACGGAAACAATCGTGAAAGTATCTTTGCGATTAACGGTGCGCGGGTTCAGCTCCATCTTGCGAAAAATCCTATTGGTTTCCAGCAGAAAATATCACTTGTGCTAAAGGATCCGAAGCCGAAGGATGTTATCATACAGATAAACGATACCTATCAGGATGGAGAAGACATTTCCTGGCTGTGGGACGTGGACTTCCAGTATCTCGCTGGTGCGAATACCGCAACCATTACCACGAATGGTACCCGGCGGCATGATATGGGACTGCGTTTGAAATATGAGGGCATACCTGTAAGCTCCACTACCGATATGAAAGGAACTGTTGAAAATCTTACTGCAAACGGTACAAAAAATCTATATATCATTGTGAATTACTCAGGTCTGTATAGAACCAACCATATGTTGACCGAAATGCAGGACAAGGAAAAAGGAGGAACCCAGGCATGAGACTGACAATCGGACATTTATATCCGGATCTTCTTAATCTGTACGGTGACAGAGGAAATATTCAGTGTTTCCGGAAACGCCTTGAATGGCGGGATATCGAAGCAGAAGTGATCCCATTTCTTTCCGAAGACAAAATTGACTTTACCAAATTGGATATCGTACTTCTTGGAGGCGGCTCTGACAGAGAACAGGAGCTGGTCTGCCAGTATATGAAGGAGATTAAGCAGGATTTCAAAAATTATGTAGAAGATAACGGCGTTGTACTGGCTGTCTGCGGCGGCTACCAGCTCCTTGGAAAGTATTATAAAACTGATAAGAAAATGATTGAAGGTCTGGGTATCCTCGACATTTATACAGAATGGGAGCCAGAACGTCTGATTCGTAATATTATCCTAAACAGCCCTCTTTTTGAAACTCCTGTCGTAGGATTTGAAAATCATGGCGGACGCACTTATATCGGATCGCACACACCCCTTGGAAAAGTATTCTTTGGACTTGGAAACACTGGAAAATCCGGTTACGAAGGCGTTGTCTATAAAAATGTTATTGCCACATACCTCCATGGGCCGCTGCTTCCAAAAAACCCACAGGTCTGCGATTACCTTTTGGAACGGGCATTAAAAAGAAAATATGGCAAGGATATTAAATTAAAACAGCTTCCCGATAAGCTGGAAAATATGGCAAACAGCTATATTGTGGATCGTTATAGCGACAAAAAATATGTGTTAAAAGAAACAATAAAACGATATACGTAGTTCATTGGGGACACCGTTTTTTTAATCTGGGACGTAGTAAAATTAATTTTACTACGTCCCCACCTTTACCACCTTCATCAGCTGCACTGCCGGGAGGTTTAAAAGCGCCAGTCCGTAAACAATAAGAAGCTGTTTTATTCCCAGACTCACAACTTTAAATATTTCTGCAAACCCCGGAAACGTTAATACACATGTAACAAGCACGAGACCTGTTAAAAAAGCTCCAATCAAATATATATTATTAAATATCTTTTTCGTAAATACCTCCGGCTTCCGTGATTTACAGTTAAATCCATGCACCAGCCTTGATATGCATAATGTGCCGAATGCCATTGTACTTGCAAGTCCTGCATCTGCGTTTTTGTATCCGATTAAAAATGCGGCCATTGTCATAACTGCAATACTCAGGCCTTCTGTTCCTATACTAACCAGAAACCCTTTTGTCAGTATGGACTCTTTCATAGGCCTCGGCTTTTGATCCATCACTTCCTTTTTGTGCGGCTCCAGCCCCAGTGCAATCGCTGGAAGGCTGTCTGTCAGAAGATTAATAAACAAAAGGTGCACAGGTGCGAAAGGAACCGGAAGCCCTGCAGCAGACGCATACAGTACTGCTAGTATTGCTCCGAAATTTCCGGACAGGAGAAACTGTATAGAACTTTTAATATTCTGATATATATTCCTTCCATTTTCAATTGCTTTTATGATCGTAGCAAAATTATCATCTGTCAAAATCATTGCCGCTGCATCCTTTGATACTTCGGTGCCCGTAATCCCCATAGCTACCCCAATATCTGCCTGCTTTAACGCCGGGGCATCGTTCACCCCGTCGCCGGTCATGGCAACGATATTCCCTCTTTCCTGCCATGCCCGCACAATCCGTATCTTATGCTCCGGTGACACTCTTGCATAAACTGATATGTCAGGAACAAACTCTCTAAGCTCCTCGTCAGACATATTTTCAATCACCGCCCCTTCACATGCTTCCCAGTCCTCCTTTAAAATCCCGATTCTTTTTGCAATTGCAGCCGCCGTAACCTTATGATCCCCTGTAATCATCACCGGCTTAATCCCGGCACGGATACATTCCTTAACAGCCGCCGCCGACTCCCCTCTCGGAGGATCCATCATGGAAATCAAACCAAGAAATGTTAGTCCATCCTCATCAGAAAGCTTAAGTTCTGTCTCTCCTTCAAGCTCCTTGTATGCAAATGCAAGAACACGTAAGCCTGCCTCTGAAAATTCTGTATTTTGCTGTTCGATCTTCCTCTTATCATCATCCCCCATCTTTCTTATCGTCTTGCCGGTTCTGATATGAACGGTTCGTCCAAGAAGCACATCTACCGCGCCTTTTACAATCATTACAGGGACTCCGTCAATCACATGTTCGGTAGACATAAGCTTTCGGTCACTGTCAAATGGGAGCTCGAAACTGCGGGGATAAGCTTCCCTTACTTCTAACGCCTCCTCTCCAAGCCGGCTTCCAAGATTAATCAGAGCTGTCTCTGTGGGATCTCCAATTTCTCTGCCGCCTGTATTTGTCGAATCATTACAAAGCATGCTATAAAGGAGAAGCCGTTTCTGGTTCTCATTTTCAAGCTCTATGGTATCTGCAGGCACTTTTTTCCCGTCTACATAATAATCCTCTACCGTCATCCGATTCTGTGTCAGTGTCCCGGTCTTATCCGAACAGATAACCGAAACGCTTCCAAGTCCTTCCACCGCCTGAAGTTTTCTTATAATTGCATGTTCCTTTGTCATCTTCTGCGTGCCGAACGATAGGACAATCGTAACGATGGAGCTTAGGGCCTCTGGTATTGCCGCGACTGCAAGAGCCACAGCAAAGAGAAAGGCTTCTACTGCTGAACTGCCCCGAAAAACATTGATTCCAAATAAAATACCGCAGAAAATTAAAATAATGATTGAAAGCTTCCTTCCAAATTCGTCCAGATTTATCTGGAGAGGGGTCTTTTTTGCGGATGTATTCTTAAGAAGTCCTGCAATCTTCCCAATCTCTGTTTTCATCCCAATTTCTGTCACCTCATAGGCGCCTCTTCCATAGGTAACAAAGCTTCCCGAAAAAACACTGTCCGTACGATCTCCCAGCGCCGCTCCTGCCGGAGCCTCCTCCATGGATTTCTCCACAGGCAGGCTTTCTCCTGTCAGCGCGCTTTCATCCACTTTAAGGCTGACAACATTAAGAAGCTTCCCGTCGGCCGGAATACAATCTCCCGCTTCTACCACAATCTCATCGCCGATTGTCACCTCTCTTGCCGGAATTTTAAAAATCTGGCCTTCACGAACCACCTTCGCATCTGGAGCTGAAAGCTGCTTCAAGCTGCTTAACGACTGCTCCGCCTTTACTGTCTGAACAGTTCCAAGAATTGCATTAATAGTAATAACAATAAGGATGACAGCCGCACTCTCCCCATCGCCAAGAAAGCCAGATACTGCTGCCGCAAATATGAGAATAATTACAAGAAAGTCTTTAAACTGTTCTAAAAAAGTCCGCAGGATACTCTTTTTCTCCCCCTCTTCCAGCTCATTAAACCCATATTTCTCCAGATTCTCTCTCGCCTGTTCTTTTGTTAACATCACATATCCTCTCTTTCCCGCAGTAAAAATCTCTTTCTTTATCATTTCCATTTATTCCAGAAAAGATAAGTGTATTTTTATCATATAAAAAGAGACCTTCACTGCATAAATATTTTATGCAATAAAAGTCTCACCATTTCATTACGACACGGATGAACGCTCATCGTACTGACGACATCGTAAACGCTTCTTTATAGCCTTGCGCTAGTTACTCCCTTTTATTTATATTTTAATATATAACGGAACCACTCTGATTGTCAATACCAATTAGAAACTCATAATTTTACCCTTGCCTTACATTACCAGCCGAAAAAGAAAAGTAGAAAGACGGCAGGGGGAAACTGTGCCGCAAATTTTTTGAAAAAGGTCTTGTTTGTGACGTAACGTAATGACGTATAATATATCATAGGAGGCAGACAATTATGGCAAAACACAGAGCAATACCCCTTGGGTTTATGACGGTTGGAGAGGCTGCAAAGAAAATAGGAGTTACGGTCCGTACATTGCAATACTATGACAAGGAAGGTTTGTTATCCCCTTCGGCAGAAAGTGAAGGCGGGCGAAGACTTTATACAGATAAAGATTTAGTTATACTTCATCAAATTATATCTTTGAAATCGTTAGGTTTTTCTTTGGATGATATAAAGCATCACTTAATTTCTTTAGAAACACCGGCTGATGTAGCAGCCGCCCTTACCGATCAGGCAGACAGCATACGAGAGAAAATAGAACAGCTAACCGCTTCTTTGACAGCAATCCAACAGTTAAAGGAAGAAGTGTTACAAATGCAGACCGTCAATTTCAAGAAGTATGCAGATATTATTGTTAATCTGCAAATGAAAAACGACTCCTACTATCTCATTAAGCG
>CAOJQZ010000052.1 GCA_948441955.1 uncultured Lachnospiraceae bacterium
CTTCTTCTGTCAGAAGGCTCATCATCTTCTGGCGTCCCTCCATCCAGTCTTCCGAAACGGTTCCGTTAAACCAATCCTGCATATTGTCAAGATACAGTGAGTAACTTGTCAGCCAGTTGATAGCCGGGAAATGCCTCTTATATGCAAGAGCGGAATCCAGTCCCCAGAATACCTTTACAATACGAAGAGTCGCCTGTGATACCGGCTCGGAGGTATCGCCGCCCGGAGGAGATACGGCGCCGATAACAGAAAGAGCGCCCTCTCTTCCCTCTTTTCCCAGAGATACCACACGGCCTGCTCTCTCGTAGAACTCTGCAAGTCTGGAACCAAGATATGCAGGATAACCTTCCTCACCCGGCATTTCCTCCAGACGTCCGGACATCTCACGAAGAGCCTCAGCCCAGCGGGATGTAGAGTCTGCCATAAGCGCTACGGAGTATCCCATATCACGGAAATACTCTGCAATTGTAATACCTGTATAGATCGAAGCCTCCCGGGCTGCAAAAGGCATGTCGGACGTGTTTGCAATCAGAACTGTTCTTTCCATAAGAGAACGTCCGGTCTTCGGATCCTTAAGCTCCGGGAACTCATTCAGAACGTCCGTCATCTCATTTCCGCGCTCGCCGCAGCCGATATAGACTACAATGTCAGCCTCTGCCCATTTTGCAAGCTGATGCTGAATAACTGTTTTACCGCTTCCGAAGGGTCCGGGAACTGCAGCAACACCGCCCTTCGCAATTGGGAAGAACATATCTACAACTCTCTGGCCTGTAACAAGGGGCGCGTCAAGAGGAAGCTTCTTTACATAGGGACGTCCTTTACGAACCGGCCACTTCTGCATCATAGTAAGCTCTCTGTCGCCGTCCTTTGTCTCTACGACTGCCACTACTTCTTCTACGGTAAACTCACCGGATTTAATCTCCTTCACTGTTCCGGATACTCCGTAAGGAACCATAATCTTCTGCTCCACAACTGCAGTCTCCTGAACCGTACCAATGATATCGCCGGCCTCTACCTCTTCGCCTGCCTTCACTGTAGGAACAAACTCCCACTTCTTATCTCTTTTAAGGGAAGCAACCTCAACACCACGCTGCAGGTTATTTCCTGAAACCTTCATAATATCATCAAGAGGACGCTGGATTCCATCATAAATGCTTGTAATAAGACCAGGTCCCAGTTCAACGGACATAGGAGCGCCTGTAGACTCTACCGGCTCGCCGGGACCAAGTCCGGACGTCTCCTCATATACCTGAATGGATGCCTCGTCTCCGTGCATCTCGATGATTTCTCCAATCAGACGCTGCTTACTTACACGTACAACGTCAGACATGTTCGCATCACGCATGCCGGACGCAATGACCAGCGGTCCGGCTACTTTTTTTATCGTACCTGTACTACTCATTTGGACGAATCACCTTACCTTTCATTATTATTCCTGCGAAAATAGGATATCCGAGCCTACCGCTACCTCTACTGATTTCTTAACTCCTGCAATTCCTGCCCCGGTATTGCCTGCAATACCCGGAATCTGAATGATTGCCGGAGTAAGCTGCTCCTGATATCTCTCTATCTCATGTTTCAGCTCCAAAGCCCAGTTCTCCGTAATATAGATAATCCCATATCCTCCGGAAGCCAGCCTTATAAGCTTTTCTGTAGCTTCTTCACGGGTACTTACCGGAAATGTGTCAAGACCCAGTGTTGCAAAGCCGTAAATACTATCATAATCGCCTAATACTGCAATCTTATACATACATCTCCCTTACCCTTTCTCGGATAGAATCCTCCGGCAGATCATTAAGTTTTCCGGAAAGAATGATTCGCACCGTTTTAATTTCATTCTGTCTTGCTATTACATAAGCAATTACCGGACCTATGGTAAATGCTTTATATTTCTGCGGACTGATGGTCTGAATAATGCGGTTGTCACACCAACGCTCAAATGCGGATGGGGAATCTGCAAGCGCCTCTGCACCCTCGGCATAGGATGTTCCCATAAGATATTCTCTTATAGCGTCCATTCCGTTAAGCGCTGCCTTTGAAAGCTGGGACACACTTATACTGTCACATTCTGCCATTGCCCTTGTCATAAATTCTAATGACTTCGCGGTTTTCTGCGAGCGCACGGCAATCTTGATGTCCGCGACAGCTACAGTAGACTCGGCATAATCCCGGATGATTGCATCCTTTGCCGCCTTCCCTGCCGCATATACTGCATCAAGCGCCGCCCTGTCAATAATTACATCGCACAGCTGGCCGTCTCTTGTATGAAGCATTGCCTCATACGCCTCTTCTGCTGCATGCTGCATACTCGGGGGAAGTTTTCCGAACTCCTTTTCTTTGACGATTTCAAGCATCGCCTCACCCGGAATCGACACATCCTCATAAAAAATATGTCTGCCCTGTTCCCCTGCGCATACATCCTTAATCGCTGCCTTCAGGTTATGGAAAAGCTTTGGATAAGATAACACATCAAATTTTTCCATATCTACATGAAGGTCCTTTACTACCTCCCAGATTTTTTCCTCTTCTCTGGTTAGTATTGCCTCCGCCTCTGCCGGGGTATCACTGTCCCCCCAGCCCCTTTCGGCAAGAAACTGAAGACACTGCTCATAATCGGAACATGCAATCAGCTGATCGATTGTTGCATTTGAGAATAATGCAACCTCCAAGGCACGTATGCGCGCAACCGCGTAGGTATATTGTTCACTCATGTTACTCCTCCTGCTTACGTTTCCTTGCTGCTGCATTTATGCAAATAATAATTCCCGAACCTTGTCGGACAGGGTCTCTTTCTTTTCATCAAACATAGCCCGAAGCGTACAGTTCTCCTCAATACCGCCGTAGGCAAGAACGAAACCATTCTCAATATTTCTGCCTTCTTCTGAGACCTTCAGGCTTCCTCCTCTGGCCTCGGAAAGCTTTTTCACCTCTGCTCCATATCCCTTTGGCATTCGCTTAAGATCTGCATACGAGAAATAAATCTCTCCCTCCTGCGGCAGTACATATTTGTCAAGCAGCTTAAGCAGCATCTCAAAATATTTATCTGCCTTCATGCCTGCAAGTGACTCATACGACTTTTCCAGCATCTCGCTGATTAACTCCTGTTTTGCAGAAAGGATTTTTGTTCTTTTCTGCAAATCTATGGAAGATAAAACTCTTTCCTTGTAATTTGCCACTTCTGCCTCAGACTTTCGGGAAATGCTTTCGCTTATTCTGGCCGCTTCCTCATTTGCCTGGTTTATTATCTCTTCTGCTTTTGCCTCGGCTTCTTCAACTCTTGCCTCGGCAGCCGCTTTTGCTTCCTCCAGGATCTGTCTTGTCATCTTATCTAATCCAGCCATGGCTTACGCACTCCTTTTCCTAATTTTCCCAACTCCTGCTACCTTAAATCTGAACTGCGTTTACAGCCAGAATAGAAATCAGAAGTGCAAGAATTGCGTATGTCTCAACCATCGCCGGGAACAGCATAGCCTTACCGAACTGATCCGGCTTCTTTGCTACAATTCCGATAGACGCCGCAGATGTCATTCCCTGATATTTACCGGAGATAAGACCTACGATACCGATTGGCATACATGCTGCAAGAATCAAAAGACCTGTCTGCGGGTCAAGCGCTGCTGCTCCGCCGCCAAGAAGTCCAACCTTGGAAAGTGTGATAAATCCAACCAGCAGTCCATAAATACCCTGTGTACCAGGAAGAAGCTGCATGATAAGAACCTTGGCAAATTTGCTTGGATCCTCTGTTACAACACCTGCTGCGGCCTGACCTGCAATACCTACGCCGATTGCCGAGCCTGCTCCTGCAAGAAATACTGCTACTGCTGCGCCAAGTAACGCATAAACAAGTCCTAAATTACTCCAAATACTCATGATTAATTTTCCTCCTTAATATCTACATATTTTGTATCTGATTTGAATGGTTCAAATGGTTTTCCGCCGCCTTCATAAAACTTTCCGAAAAATTCTACGAACTGGAGACGGTTGGTGTGCACATATGCACCTAAAAGGTTAATTGCAAGATTCAGCGTATGTCCTACGATAAACACAAGGATGAATCCAATCACCCCCACGATTCCTTTGCCGAACATGCTTCCCATCTGATTAACTACGGATGCAATAACGCCTGTGGCAAGGCCAAGGGCCAGGAGACGCGAGTAGGACAACACGTCGCTGAGCCATCCTGTAATATTATAAATGTCATAAGCTCCAAGAGCGATTCTAAGTACCGGGTTTTTATTCTCACGGCCGGACATCAGCACAAGCCCCAATGCCCCGATAATCGCAAGCGCCTTTGCAATTGTATTAAGAACCGGCGGAAACACAATCTGTGTCTGTGCAATGGATGCAAATATATCTGTCGGAAGAAGCATAAGAATCAGTCCAATCAGAAATGCAAACCAAAGAACAACATCACAGAAGAAATCTAACACCCTGCCGTCCTTTAATTCCATGTACCCCTTAATTCCAAGCCCCACAAACAAATGGACAACGCCAAATGCAAGAGAATATACAAGAAGCCGCATAGGATCATTCAGCGGAATAAACCAGAGCGCCGGTATCACAACTTTGTGGCCGAAGAACACCTCTGAGACTATATCCACTACGTTTCCAAAATATCCGCCGAACAGGATTCCCCATACCATTGTGGATACTCCGCAGAACATAAACATTTTAAGCGACTTATGCATGCTCCCGCCCATACGGGGAAACTTTTTCAATACTACAAAGCATGCAATGGCTATAATTGCTCCGTACGCTGCGTCAGACAGCATCATGCCAAAAAAGAATACATAAAAAAATGACATGATTGTTGTAGGATCAAATTCCCCTTTGTGGGGAAGGCCATATGATTCAAGCACTCCTTCCACGCTGGAAGAAAAACTATTGTTGGAAAGGAGTGTCGGAGGTTCCTCATCCTCCTTTATATCTTCAATATCAAAGACGCAGTCAAATTTCTCCTCTATCGCTTTCGACAGCACACGCACATATCTTCTGGGTACATATCCGCTTATGACAAACGTCCTCTGAGACTGCGGCAGTGTCCCCAGCACCTCGTATTTTTCTGCCCGTGTACGGAAATAATCACTGACAAGCTCAAGCTCTTTCCTGCTGTCCCCACAGCCTTTGATCGTCTCCTCTGCTTCTGCGATCTCCTTATTCAGTTTTTCTATCTCGGCTTCCAATATTTCTTTCTGTCTGGCCGGCGTATTTTGGATTACCTGGGAAGGCTTTGCAAATCCGCATAATCTGAGGGCCTCCTCCACCTTCTCCTCATCTGTCTTAAGGCAGATAACCGCAAGACAGAGCATATCCTTGTCACTATAGATAACCTGAATATCAACTCCAACAGGCTCCGGTTCCACCTGCGCAAGCTTTTCATACAACGTTTCTACGGTAACCTCCGCTGCTACCGTTCCGATAAGAAGCGCAGTTTTTCTTGTCCCCGCAAGGTTCATCGGCACATCCAGAGTAAGCCATGGTATCAAAGCTTCTATCTGATTTTCTATTTTTAATATATTTGCCTTTGCTTCGGCAATCTCTTTATTCTTTCCAATAAGAAGATTTGCCTTCCGGATGACTTCCTGCTTCTCGTCAGCCGCCCGGGCAAATTCAGTTTTTTCAACCAGAGTCTTCCCCTCCAGGCTGGACAGCAGTGACTTTTTAAGCGGTGCATAGGTATCCAGCACCATAAGAGCCTGATCTGCCGTCTGCGCGTTTCTCTCAAAGGTCTGTCGGGCATTCACTGTATCCATCTTCTTAAAGCCTTCTTCCTCTTCGGCAATCTGACTCATTTCCATGACGCCGAGAGACTGTATCTTTTCCAAGATAGCTTTACGGTCCTTTTTTAATCCGCAGATACTAATTCTTTGCATCTGCAATACTGCCATAGCCGCATCCCTCCTTTTCTATTAATTATTTCTGATTTTAGACAAGCTCTGCAATAACTTCCGATATTACTTCGCTCTCTTTTGCTCTTGCCCTTTCCTTCAAGACTGAAATTTCTTTCTCCACTCCCGCAAGAGCATCCTGTATGGACTTTTCACCAGCCTGTTTCTCCATATCAAGGATTACCCGCGCTTTATTTTTTGCATCGGTTTCAGACTGGTATTTTAAACTATCAGCCTCTGTTCCGGCGTTCTCCAGGATAGAGGCGCATTTTTCGTCAGCTTCTTTCATCAGCCTCTCAGCCTCACGCTCTGTTTCCTTGATAGTCTTGATGGTTTCTTCTACCATTTCTTCACCACCTTTCTTTCAATTCTTACTTTACAAATTATAATCTTTTTTTACTGGAAAGTCTAGGAATTTGTAGCTTTTTCATTCCTTTTTTGTGCAATTCCCTTTTTTTCCCGATTTTGCGGGAATATCGTATATCTTTACCAGGAAAGCCGATGCAGATGCCCTTTTAAACTCATTCCCTGAAAATAATTCTGCCTTAATGCTTCATAAAGAACAATTGCAGCAGAATTTCCAAGGTTTAGTGAACGGATTTCTTCCGCCATAGGTATCCTTATGCATTCTTCCTTATGTTGCACCAAAATTTCTTCTGGTATTCCCGCGCTTTCTTTTCCAAACATAATATATGCATCAGGCTCATAGTTTACCTCTGTATATAATTTGTCCGCTTTCGTAGTCGCCATATAAAGCTTCGCGTCCGGATTCCGATTTAAAAAATCCTCGTAATTAATGTATGTAGTAACATCAAGCAGTCTCCAGTAATCCATTCCCGCACGCTTAAGATTTTTTTCGTCCAGCCGGAAGCCCAGTGGCTCAATCAGATGAAGCCTTGCGCCCGCAGCCACACAGGTACGTCCGATATTTCCGGTATTAGCTGGAATTTCCGGTTCATGCAATACGATATTCAGCACTCTTCCCCCTCCCTTCGATAAAATACTTCATTAAGCGTTTGCTACTATTCTAACGAATATCGCATTTGCAGTCAACCACATTTTAATTCTTTTTCTCATAGATATTATCTATATATATGCCCGTGTATTATATTTTTCAATTATCAGAAATATCGTATAAATGTTATGATATTTACAATCAGCAACATACACAAGGAGGAAGCGATTATGGAAATAATCAAAGATTTGCCCGAAGTATTCGAAGAATTTGCCGAACAGCGGAAGAATTCCTTTCTCGGCGTAAAGAAATTAAAAGACGCAGGCGTGCCGGTCATAGGATCATACTGCACCTATTTCCCCCAGGAAATTGCAACGGCTATGGGAGCCGCGTCTGTAAGCCTCTGCTCCACATCTGACGAAACCATTCCGGAAGCGGAAAAGGATCTTCCTAAAAACCTGTGTCCGCTTATAAAATCCAGTTATGGATTTGCTATTACGGACAAATGCCCTTTTTTCTATTTTTCTGATGTGGTTGTGGGAGAAACGACCTGCGATGGAAAGAAGAAAATGTACGAGTATATGTCTGAATTTAAAGATGTATATATCATGGAGCTTCCCAATACTCAGCGCGAGGACGCTTTGGCATTATGGAAAAATGAAATAATCCGTTTTAAAGAATATCTGGAGAAAAAATTTGATATTACAATCACAGAGGACGCTATCCGTGAGGCAATTAAAATTAATAACAATGTAAGACGATCTCTGAAAAACCTTTACGAGCTCATGCAGAATGACCCTGCCCCCATCAAGGGCCAGGATCTTTTCAAGGTTCTCTATGGCAGTACTTTTAAATTTGACAAAAAGGCAATTCCTGCCGAGGTGGACAGGCTGGTGGAAAATATTAAGAAAGAATATGCAGAGGGTAAGATGGAAAAAAAGAAGCCTCGTATTCTTATTACCGGATGCCCCATCGGCGGCGCTACGGAAAAAGTTATCCGGGCAGTTGAAGATAACGGCGGCATTGTTGTTACATACGAAAGCTGCTCTGGTGCAAAATCCATTGATAAGCTTGTTGACGAAGAGAATCCGGATGTGTATGACGCCCTTGCAAGACGCTACCTGAATATCGGATGCTCTGTTATGACGCCTAACCCGAACCGCCTTGAGCTTCTGGGAAGACTGATTGATGAGTATAAGGCAGACGGCGTTGTAGAGATGACGCTCCAGGCCTGCCATACATACAATGTTGAGACCCGGGCAATCCGTAGGTTTGTAAATGAGGAAAAGAAGCTTCCGTATATTAATGTGGAAACCGATTATTCACAGGCAGATGTGGGACAGCTCAATACACGTATCGCAGCGTTTATTGAAATGCTCTAGGGACGGAGGCTTTCCGGGGGCGTCTGCTTATGCAGTGTCCCCGGAATAAAAGGCTCTTCCCCAGCCGCCCCATCATCCGAAAAACAAACGATAAATGACATATACTGCCCCCACTGCTGCAAGTGCAATAATCTGCAGCATCATTACACGATCTCTTTTGGCCTCCTGGGATTTCTCTTTCACCTTCTGTTTCTGTCTTTCCGGAGTTAAAAGCTGGCCCCATATACTATATTTCTGCAGGCTTACGAGGATATCCTTACGTTCTTCCTCACCAATGGATCTTAGGAAACTCTTCCAGTTTTTTTCCAGGAGCAAAAGCCCCCGTCTCAGATCCTCCTCCATAGTCATATCCTTTCTTAATGCTTGAAAAAAACCTGACTGTTCGGAATATGCCGCCTGCCTGCGGTATGCTTCATCATTCTTTTTTTCCAAAAACTGCTTATATGCATACGCAGCTCCTTCTTCCACAGCCTTCTGGGCATCCTTTGTCCTCTCATACGCACTGATTGTATGATAGTATGTTTTATAAACGCCTTTCTGGGTCAGATAATAGTCGATAAACTGGTTCAATGCATTCTTTACCGGCACCTTCACTGTGCTGTCTCTTCCGGCTGCCTCCGCATATATCTGCCCTTTTATAGAGGTAACCCCGGCGAGAAGCCCTGTCACTTCTTCGTTTTTTGCAGTGATTTCCATACTTTTAAACAGGTTTCCGCTGCCGTTTATATGTCCGGCAAAGCTGTTTGCTTTTGTGAGTTCCCGTCCTGTGAATACTCCGTTTTTTTCATACACGCTGCTGCCGCTGTCACTTCCGCTTTTCCCGCTGTTCAGCACGCTGTTCCTCTGGTTTAACTGCATTTCCCCAGAATTTTTATAGGTACGGAATGCCTGATCTACCTGGACGCTTCTGCCTCCCGCCCTGCTGTAAAGTACGCCGGTCTCTCTTTGCTTTGCGCCGGCTGTCTCCGGTATGGAAAACCTGCCGCCGCCTGATGCGCCTGTAGCTGCCCGATTTAAAAACTCACCCGCCGCTTTTCCTGAAACTTTTTCACCGGTAGCCTGCTTATACACATCCGCCTTTATATTATTTACTGTATCATTTTCTCCGTTTTCTTCAAGCAGCTTCAGCAGATCTTTCAGCTCTGCATCCAAAAGAAGATTCAGCTTCTGGGCAAGCACGGCGTCCAGCATGTCCTTTTGCGCTGTCTGCTCTTCTCCTGCCGTATGCATCAGAATTGCTTCCAGAAGCTCCATATAAAGCCTGGACAGCTCTTCAAGCTGCCCGGACAGGAGCTTATCCTTCAAGGGTAACCAGTTTAAAAAGGCTTCCCATGCCTCCTGCTCCATCTCAAGGGTCCACTTTATATTCTCCTGTTCCAAAAGTTTACCCTCTGTACCAAACCATTTGCTCTCTCTGGAAAGCTCGGGAGTATCCCTGGACTCTCTGCCCTCTTCCTCCTTACTTTCCTTTTCTCTGGCTTCCTGCTCCTTTTTAATTGTCTCCCGCTCCCTGGCTGCCTGCTTGACGCTCTCGGCAAGCATCATACTTCCTGCGGCCATGCGGGCAGTCTTCTGAAGCGCTCTCGCCTCCTCGGCCGTATAAACCGCCTGAGACTGTTTTCCTGTCTCTTTTACCTGAGCCATATTCTCCTACCTGTTCCGCATTCTGTCTATAAATCTTCCAAGCCTTCCAATGGCTTCCTTCAGATCCTCCAATGAATACGCGTAGGATACCCTTATGAAACCCTCTCCGCTTTCACCAAAGGCGCTTCCCGGCACAACAGCCACCTTCTCCTCTTCAAGAAGCTTTGTAGCAAATTCCTCAGAACTCATACCAAATTCCTGTATATTCGGAAATACATAGAACGCCCCAAACGGCTCAAAGCAGTCAAGCTGCATCCGCTTAAACTCGTGCAGCAGATATCTTCTCCTCTGATTATAGGCCGTGCGCATCTCCTGCACCTCATCCTCACAGTGTCGCAGTCCTTCGATAGCCGCATACTGACTGTTAGTCGGCGCACACATAATCGCATACTGATGAATCTTCAGCATCTGCTCTGTAATAGGCTTTGGCCCGCAAATGTATCCAAGCCTCCATCCCGTCATAGCAAATCCCTTTGAAAAACCATTGATAACCAGCGTTCTTTCCTTCATTCCCGGAAGAGATGCAATCGAAACATGGCTGTCCTTATATGTAAGTTCGGAATATATTTCATCCGAAAGTACAAATAAATCATACTTCTTCACAACCTCTGCTATTGGTTCCAAATCCTCCCTTGTCATAATTGACCCGGTCGGATTGTTGGGAAATGGCAGCACAAGAATTTTTGTCTTCGGTGTAACGGCAGCCTCGAGATCTTCTCTTGTAAGCTTAAATTCATTTTTCTCCCGAAGCGGGATGACCACCGGAACACCATCGGCCAGCACAGCGCACGGAAGATATGACACATAGCTTGGCTGAGGAATCAGCACTTCGTCTTCGGGATCCAGCATTGCGCGGAAAGCTACGTCAATTCCTTCGCTTCCTCCCACTGTAACAATGATTTCTTTTCCCGGATCATAGGACACCCCAATCTTTCTTTCAAGATATTTACTGATTTCCACTTTCAACTCCTTTAGCCCTGCATTAGAAGTATAAAAGGTACGTCCTCTTTCCAGTGAATAGATTCCCTCCTCCCGAATTCTCCAGGGCGTATCAAAATCAGGTTCTCCGACACCAAGGGAAATAGCATCCGGCATTTCACTGACTACATCAAAAAACTTTCGGATACCTGACGGTTCAATTTCAACTATTTTTTTTGACAAAGGATTTCTCATTATGGTGTCACCGCCATTCTCTCAGGCTTGCTCTTCTTTGCAAGCGTTGTACCGTGGTCTTTGTATTTCTTTAATATAAAGTGTGTTGTCGTACTGATAACCTCGTCAATTGAGGACAGTTTCGCAGAGACAAACCTTGACACCTCAAGAAGCGTTTTTCCCTCTAATGTTACAAGAAGGTCGTATCCACCTGAGATCAGGTATACCGCATTCACTTCCGGATAATTACAGATTCTCTCTGCCGTCTTATCAAAGCCTTTTTCCCGCTGGGGAGTAACTCTTACCTCTATTAATGCATTTACGTGATCATCTCCTGCTTTTTCCCAATTGATCAGCGTATGGTATCCACAGATAATCCCATCCTTCTCCATATCGGCAATCTCATTGGCGATCTCCGCCTCTTCGCATCCCAGAAGTATGGACAGCTCTTTTAAGTCGGCCCTGCTATTGGTTTCCAGATACTTCAGTATTTGTTTTCTAATGTCTTTCATTCATTTTATCCTCCATAAATATATAATTTAGCTCATCCGGGGCCGGTCGGGCAATATAGCGTATGTCTTCCCCGTTTTTCATAATCTTATCATTATTATTTTTCAGACTTCCGATTACGGACGCCGCCGTTCCCTCTCTTAAAAGCGCGTCTGACACAGCCTCCCCCTGCTCCGAAACAGCCAGAAGACTTCCGGCGGAAGCAAGCTGATAAGGATTCAAATGTAAATATTCGCACACTTCTATTGTTTCCTGAAGTACAGGTATTTTCTTCAAATCTATGTCAATTCCCGCGCCCGCTTCCTTCGAGAGGCGCCACAGCGCAGCAAATATTCCTCCCTCTCCTATCTCGTATATGGCAGACGCACCCCCGGCCTTTGCAGTACGAATTTCCTTTAATGAAAATACTTCTTCCCGGAAGGCCTCCATCTGTCTTAAAAATACCGGTGCAAAACGCTTAGCAACCTCTTCTCTCTTTTCCTCCGCAAGACGCAGCATACCTTCCATACCGGCCCATTTTATCATGACTATGTCCTGTCCTGTCTGCATTGTGCCCTGATGTTCCTTCTGCACTTCAGGCAGAAGGCCGGCGCCGGTTACAATTGCCATATTCTGCGCAACACCCGCCTGTAACTCTGTCTTAATCTCTTTTAAGTGAATCCCTCTTTCCCGGCATGCCTTTTTTACCTTCTTTGCCGCGGCAAACATATGCTCCTTCGTTCCTTCCGGCGGCCGAAATATTCTGACGCTGACACCGTATTCCTCCGCTCCCTCTGCTGCCAGTTCATTGACGACGGATGCCAGCGCATAGACTCCTATATTTTCGGACTGCCCGAAAGCAGTCCGCGTCTTATATACTATCTGTTCCTTCTTCATATCATATTCCCCTAATACAGCCGTCTTTTCTGATCCGTCTACTGTACCGCTCCGACAGCCGCATAAATCTGTCCTTCATCCTGTGTAGCAATTGCATTCTGCACAAGTGCCGTAGAATCCGGATTATCGGACATGGTTCCCACCTCGTATATGGTATCTGTCTTTTGGTAAGAACTGCTGTTAAACATTTCCCGGCTCACCTCTTCGCCGTTCTGGTACACAATCTTCCAGAGTATTGCGTCCGTTCCTACATGGGGACTGGACACCACCTGAATGGAGCCGATGGGCGCCTCGCTGTTTTCCTCATAGGTTACTCCCGGCTCTTCAGTGGAAATAACCTCGGACTCAAACTCCACAGTCCGGCCCGCCTCTCTGGTATCCTTCCCGTATATCTTAAAATACAGCTCGTTAGATTCATCAATCCCGCCGGTTATATAAATCGGCGTATCATAGTTATTCTTAAATTTGAAGTCAATATACCCTTCGGCAACCGCTGCATCCCTGGAAGGGGTTACATAATCTACCAACATGGAATGCGGATAACGCTCTACTATCTCAAGTTCGGAATAAATCACGGCATTGTACAGGGTGGTGGACACCTGGCACAGCCCCCCTCCATAAGTCTCTACCACTCTTCCTCCTTCATAGGAGCCTCCAAGAACATAGCCGTTTTCCTCTGTATAGGGCTTTGTCCGCTCTTCCACTGAGAGAACCTCTCCCGGCATGAGCACTACGTCACTTAGCTTTGCCACACCTGTTTTCAGATTCTGAATCCTCTCCCCGCTTCCTGCATCAGTGGAAAACGCTCCCAGTTCGTCACTGATACTTTCTAAATCCCCAGCCGTAACGGAAGGCTTCTCCTTCACCACATCGGCAGTAACCGAAAATTCCTTATGATCCCAATTATCATTCAGATATTTCTCTATTCGTATGAGGGCATCCGAAACATCAATTGCTTCACCATCCTGCTCCTTCTCTATCCTGAAGCCCTCGCCTTCTCTTGTTATCGTCGCATTTTGGGCACGGTTTGTAAGAGAATCTGCACGCATCGTAAGAATGCTTTCCCCGGCTTCCCGGTCAAGGACAAGCTCCTCCTCAATCACTACCTTTCTCGAGGTTCTGCGAAGCTTCCAATAGCGGCTCCAGAGACTTCCCTTTTTTCCATAATTTATAGCCTTGTCTACCGCCTTACCTACTCCTTTATATTTTAATCCAAGCTCTTCCAGTGTCCCTTCTGCCTGACCGCCTGCTGCCTGCACAGATACAGTCAGCTGCTTATCTGCTTCAAGCTGCTCCTTAACCGCAGCCTCAGCCTCTTTTTTGCTCATACCGGACACGTCTACATTTCCAATATATATGTTATCACATATAACATCCTTCGGGTATTTAGACACAGATTTATACATAATAAAATTACAGCCGCCCAGTACCAGAACAATTCCTGCCAATATAATACCTGCCAGAAGCTGCTGCTTTCTGCGTCTTATCTTTGCTCTCTGGCGGATATTTGTCTCCCGTCTGTTCTGCAGTCTTGCAGGCCTTTTTTTCTGCCTGCTCTCCTGGGTTCTGCTCTTTGTTCTTTCCGGCGCCTCATGCTGCGCCCTGCCCTGAGGGCTGCGCCTTGTCCTGCTCTGCTGGCTGTGCTGTGCCTTGTTCTGCGATGGACTCTGTCTTCTTCCCTGTTGTCTGTTCTGTGATCTTTCCTGTGTCATATTTACAACACTCACTCCCTATTCAAAATCTGTCTTTATCCCATCAAATAAGGTATTACTGTCGTTACTACCATCGCTGCGATTATCAGCAGTATAATGACCGCCATAATCCTTCGGGTTCTCTTGTCGTTAAAATTCATTCTAAGCTCAATCCTCCCATTTCTGCGAACCTCTTTTTATCATACACGTTCTTGCGTCCTGATTCAACGGATTTCTGCACTTGTAATCAAAAAGTAACATTTTTCCCAAAATTGAAAAATATTCTATATGTGTCATTTTACGCATTTGATTCCTGTCATATGACCGGTACTCCGGCAGATATATGTGCTCCCTTTCTTCCCTTTCATAAAAGCGTTTTATAAACTCTTTATCCACCATATATTTCCCGGCAAATTCCGGACGGCTCTTTGCATTCTCACGCAGATAATAATCATATGTCAACAGCTCCCTGAATATTTCCTCCTTCTGCCGGCTTTTACTCTTCACAAATTCCAGAAGAATCTCATACCTGGCGCTTCGTTTATGCTGCATGTCAAGATAATGATTCTTGTCGTAAAACCGCCATAGTTCCCTGTACATCTCATAAGCCGAGGCGTACTCCTTTTCCAGCGCTTCCATAGAATGTGAAAACTGTCCGCTGTTATAGTAGATTTCGACCATTTCCTCTACGCCCTTAAGCTCTAATATATTAAAATAAGTAATCCACCTTGTATAAAGCACCTCATAAGGCGGCCGCTCCTGATATACCAGCTGGTACTCTTCCTTATTTTTCTCCATAAAAGAACCCTTAAGCACTTTTAAAGATCCAAGCTGAAGCTGGTCCGGCTTCATATTATATACCTTGTCAAAAGAATGCCGGAAGCTTTCTATATCCTCATAAGGCAGGCCTGCTATCAGATCCAGATGCTGATGTACATTTTCTCCTTCTCTTATACGCCTTACGTTCTCCTTCACCTTTTCAAGATTCATACTTCTTCTGATTTCTCGGATTGTCTTAAGGTTCACAGACTGGACCCCTATTTCCAGCTGAATAAGTCCCGGACGCATAGCTCCTATAATCGAAAGCTCCTCTTCATTTAATAAATCAGCCGCCACCTCAAAGTGAAAGCACGTAACCCCGTTGTCATGTTCCGTTATATATTTCCAGACAGCAGCCGCATGATTATGATTACAATTGAATGTCCGATCTACAAATTTCACCAGGGGAACCTTATGATCCAGGAAAAACTGCAATTCCTTTCTAACCAGAGAAAGACTTCTGAACCGCAGTTTCTTATCAATAGAAGACAAACAGTAGCTGCAGGAAAACGGACAGCCCCGGCTGGACTCATAATATATGATCCTGTTCCGGGACCTCTCTATATCTTCATATATAAAGGGAATTCTATCCATATCTATTGGACTGCGGCACGGATTTTCGACAATAACTCCTTTCTTGTTCCGAAAAGTAATCCCTGAAGCCGCCGAAAATTTTTCTTCACTACCGCCGCAGGCATATATATGGCATATTTCTGCAAAGGTCAGCTCCCCCTCGCCCTTCATCACTCCCTTTACAGAAGGCTGGCAGACAAGAAACTCCCGGGAATTATACGACACCTCCGGACCTCCCGCCCAAATATGGCATGATGGAAGTACCTTGTAAAGCTCCCTTATAATCTCCTTCACGTACGCAATATTCCAGATATAACAGGAAAAGCAAAGAACTTCGGGAGCCTTTCGGTAGATATGTCCAAGAATGTCCTCCGTCTGCTGATTAACCGTATATTCTGCAATCTCTATATTCACATTTACATTATCACCGTACCGGCTCCATAGTTCCTTCTCCGCAAATGCCTTCAGGCTGTAAACCGCAAGATTTGAATGTATATATTTTGCATTAACAGCAACAAGCAATATATTCATAACTCCTCTCCTTCCGGTAGATTATATCACTAGGGACAGGGTTTTTTCAATCTGGGACGGAGTTTTTTCAGAAAAACTCCGTCCCAGATTAAGAAATGCCCTGTCCCTAATTGACTTTTTCATCAAAATACGTTAAAATGTAATCTCGTGCAGCCGGGGTGTTAGCGGTACCTTATACCTGCAATCCGCTATAGCAGGGGTGATGTTGCGCAGAGGGCTTATGTTTGTGAAGCTGCCCCTGGTAAATGACGTTGATGTTCGGGTCTTACGCGACGGAAATCTATGAATCGTGTCAGGTCGGGAACGAAGCAGCACTAAGTAGAACCTTCCGGGTGCCGTAAGGGCGCCTGAGCTGAGTTAACTGCCAGGGTAACGTTCATGAACTTTCGTTCGAAGCGCAACGCACGAAAATAAAAATCAGTTCTTTTTATTCTCCCTGAGTTCTTTAAAAAAGTCCTTCATCATCTGGCTGCATTCACTCTCAAGTACTCCTGTTACAAGCTCTGCCTGATGGTTAAATTCCTTCATCTGCAAAAGATTCAATATGGAACCGGCACACCCTGCCTTTGGATTCATGCATCCTACTACTACCTTCGGTATTCTCGATTGTACGATAGCGCCCGCGCACATCTGACATGGTTCAAGCGTCACATACATCGTGCATTCCTCAAGCCGCCAGTCATTCATTTTCCTGCCCGCTTTTTTTATGGCTATAAGCTCCGCATGTGCCAGTGTATTTTTGTCTATCGTTCTGCGGTTATATCCCCGCCCGATAATCTTATCCCGATATACAATTACACAGCCAATCGGCACTTCTCCGATTGCATACGCTTTTTTTGCCTGTCTGACGGCCTCCCTCATATATTTTTCATCTGTATTTGTCATACACACTCTCCACTATCTCGCAGAACGTCTCACTTGCCGGCACCAGTAACCGAATTGCTCTTCCAGATTGCGTTCTTCATCCACCAGAGAAATACTGGTCTCTTCTACATTGATAAACTCCGGAAAACCAAAACCTGCGGCAGCTCTTGCTTCCTTTTCATGATAAATACCCGGTACGCCGAGCTTTAATACCTTACCATCGTCAAGAAGCGCCAAATGCCTGTAATTACTGTATCCATGCAGAAGAAAATTATTGTTGGCAAGCCTCCATTCGCAGCGCGGCAGCGTGGATATGTCCCTTCTCTGTATTTTCGAAGCCTTCCACCGGCGCTGCTCTTTTTCTTCCGCCTG
>CAOJQZ010000053.1 GCA_948441955.1 uncultured Lachnospiraceae bacterium
TTCCAGCTAAACACCGTGATCGAGGACGACACAGAGCCGAAAGTACCCCTCACAGGAGAACAGGAAGAAAGCCTTTTATCCTTTATGCAAAGTGATAGCGTCTATCAGAAATACCGTGACGAGGTTATCATACTGCTGGGGACGGGGCTTAGGATTTCCGAACTCTGCGGGCTGACTGAAACCGACCTTGACTTTGAAAACCGGGTAATCAATGTAGACCACCAGCTTTTACGGAGCGCGGAAACAGGCTACTACATAGAGAAGCCCAAAACACAGAGCGGTATCAGACAAATTCCAATGAGTGAAAAAGTGTATGAAGCGTTGGGGCGCGTGTTGGAGAACCGCAAGGGAGCGAAGCAGATCACCATTGACGGTTACAGCAATTTCCTTTTCCTCAACCGGGACGGTTGCCCGAAAACGAATGTGAATTATGCTACCATGTTTCGGGGGCTTGCAAAGAAGTATAACAAATGCCATGAGGAAGCCTTACCCAAAGTAATGACACCGCACACCTTACGCCATACGTTCTGCACCAACTTAGCCAATGCCGGAATGAACCCGAAAGCGTTACAGTATATCATGGGACACTCCAATATCACCATGACGCTGAACTACTACGCACACGCAACATTCGCTTCCGCAAGGGCTGAAATGGAACGGCTGATTGCATAGCCGCAGACGGATTTACTACTTCTTTTACTACCATTGAGAGGGAAAACCTAAGAGGTTTTGAGAGTATATGAGAACTTCTCCCCATATCTAAAATGCCGGGAAAGCCCGAAAATACGGGCTATACCGACATATAAGAACTTCTAAAGAGATAATCTAAATTCACCATAAATTTTAAAAAACCATTTAACCAAAAGAATAGCAGCAACAGCTAAGGATGATAAACCCAGCGGATCTTTAAAGTTTGTTTCTGGAAAGAAATAATTCAAAACCATATTGAGCACAAAAAATGAGCTGAAAGTTATAATCAAAACTTTCAATATAGAATTGTATTCTCCTTTTGCTTTTTCTTTTTTCGCCTGTAAGTCCATTAGATTTTCTTCTGCTCTTTTCTGATAATCTTCCATAGTAATCCTTTCCCCGCTAAGCAGTTCATTTACAGTTATGCCCAGTATGTTGCACAAATCAAGCATTAGCGAAACATCTGGCATACTTTTTCCCGTTTCCCATTTTGAGACTGCTCTATTGGTAATATTTAATTTTTCAGCCAACTGCATTTGCGTAAGCCCTTTTTCCTTTCGACAGGCTGCTATAAATTTTCCTATCATTTCTTGTTCCATGTTCTACCTCCTTGCAGTTAGTTTATAAATTAAAAACGGATTATGAAACGAACTAACCGTTGATTGTACTTAATTCAACCGCCAGTTGATTAAACAAGTATCCTCTATTTCTGCGCCCAATATAGGGCTTCAGGTCCTGATATGGAGTGAGGACAAAGGACATAGGGCGATTTAATCCTGCGGCACCAAGAGCAAACGTATTTTCCGCCCATTTCCTCAAATAATCGTTCCTTTAATACTCTCCGTCAGAGCCCCGATAATTTCTATCAGACGGTTCACATCACAATCCGGATTACCTGCATAAGCATGATATCCTCCCTGTATACAGTAAGTAAGGATAACATTCCTTGCCATATCCCCCCGGTACTCAGGATATTTCTCAAATATTAATTCCTTTATGCTGTGTTCAATCCGGGCCGCCAGGAAATTTCTCTGCTTTCCTGAAAACAAAATGGTAATCAGAGAATTCTGGGCAAAATATGCATAGAAAAGCTCTCTTGTAAATTCTGCCGGATTTTTCTCAAAATATTCCGGATGCACAACCCCTTTCGCAACCTGAGTTACCACCTCCTCGCATAATACATCCGACAGTTCATAAATATCTCTGTAATGTGCATAAAATGTAGATTTATTAATACATGCCTCCTCGCACAGCTCCTTAACCGTTATTTTTTCCAGTTCCTTTTTAGCGCGAAGCAGTGTAAATGCATTTTTAATGGCCCGTTCCGTTTTCAATATGCGAAGATCCATTAGAACACTCCCTCTCCTAAATATTTGTCGTGCGGGACTATTAAACATTTTTCAATAGACTTCCAATAGCTGTCGTAAAGATTTTTTTGTGCTGCTCCGTAGTTTTCTTTCGTATCAAATTCCCAGTAAAGCATATACTTGACACTTTTTACAATACGGTTGATTTTAAGAGGAGGAAGCCCCTCTTTAATTTGCTCCATATCTATGCGATACCCTCTTTTGGCCAACCGAAGCAGAAGCAATCCCTCCTGTTTTTCCAAAAGACTTTTGGCTTCAAGCATCAGGGCTTCAAATTCTTCCACCTTTTGCGGTTTGACCTGATAAATACATATTTCAGTAAATGGCATTTTCCATTCCTCCTTCCTTTTACTTATAGCATTAGAAATGTGACAACAAGCAATATTTCAACATACTTCCCGATGTTTTTAACAAAAAGTTGTTTATCCCTCCTTTTGTCTATATTGTTGGTAGACGCTCCGTTCTTTCTTTTATATAATATCAAAAATATCCTTAATAAATGGAGGTTACATAATGGATTTGTATGGATTTTATACCGGAAAAATATTTGACGCATACCGTTTTTTAGGCGCCCACCCAGAAAAAGAAGGAGTCACCTTCCGTACCTTTGCCCCCGCCGCTGTGCGGATTTCCCTTATCGGCGAATTTTCAGGCTGGGAGGAATGGGACATGAACCGCACTTACGATGGGAATTTCTGGGAGTGTTACGCAAAAGCCGCAAAAACCGGACAGATGTACAAATACCGTATCTACAAGCGGGACGGATCTTTTACAGATCACTGCGATCCCTATGGTTTCGGAATGGAACTGCGCCCTGGTACTGCCTCCGTCATCCGGGACTTATCCTCTTATATCTTTCATGATAAAAAATGGATGAAACAGCGGACTGACTGCAAGAGGAATCCTCTTAATATATATGAGCTCCATTTCGGCTCCTTTAAGAAACCGTCAGAAAGGGCTGATGACTGGTATTCCTATACAGAGCTTGCTCATATTCTTATCCCTTACCTGAAGGAATGCGGATACAATTATATCGAAATCATGCCCTTATCCGAGCACCCCTGCGACGAATCCTGGGGCTATCAAAACACCGGATTTTTCAGCCCCACCGCACGCTATGGAACCGCTGGGCAGCTCATGGAATTTATCGATATCTGCCATCAGAATGAAATCGGCGTTCTTCTGGATTTTGTTCCGGTTCATTTTGCCGTGGACGGCTACGCCTTGGCGGATTACGACGGGACGCCTCTCTATGAGTACCCCAGCTCTGACGTAGGAATAAGCGAATGGGGAAGCCGGAACTTTATGCATTCCCGGGGCGAAGTAAGGAGCTTTCTACAATCCGCGGCAAATTACTGGCTCACAGAATACCATGCAGACGGTATCCGTATGGATGCTATCAGCCGCATCATTTACTGGCAGGGCGAGCCTGCCAGAGGGGTAAACAATAACGCTGTGGCCTTCCTTCGGGAAATGAACCGGGGACTTAAGTCTATGCATCCCTCTGCCGTATTATCTGCTGAAGATTCTACATCTTATCCCGGAGTCACACGTTCTGCCGCGGAAGGCGGCCTTGGCTTTGACTATAAATGGGATATGGGATGGATGAACGATACACTGAACTACTTCCGCACTGCCCCTGAATACAGAAATAAAGATTACCATAAACTTACCTTTTCCATGATGTATTACTATAATGACGCTTATCTCCTGCCCTTTTCCCATGATGAAACAGTACATGGTAAAGCTGCCATTCTGCAAAAAATGAACGGAGAATATGAGGAGAAATTTCCCCAGGCCCGGGCGCTTTATATGTATATGTATGCACACCCTGGAAAAAAGCTCAACTTTATGGGAAATGAGCTGGGACAGCTAAGGGAATGGGACGAAAAACGGGAGCAGGACTGGGATATATTAAAGTATCCCATCCATGACGCCTTCCATCGCTTTATGAAAGATTTAAATCACATATACTTAACCCATCCGGCATTTTATGAACAGGATTATGAAAATGACGGTTTCCAGTGGATCGACTGCCATCAGGAGTCACGCTGTATCTATGCTTTCGAACGTATCAGCAAATCTCAAAGAATCGCCGCTGTCTTCAACTTCTCTGATAAACTGCAGAAGGATTATACCTTTACCCTGAAAAGCGCCTGTACATTAAAGCTTCTTATCGCCAGCGATATGGATCAGTATGGGGGGAAAAAACACTATGAAGCAGAAACAATTACTTTAGAAAATGGGAAAGCTAACGTAACGCTGGGAGCCTACAGCGGAATATATTATCTTATAGGGAATTGAATTTCCTGATATACCAAAATAAAAATATCCATGCAGGCATCAATTTTGCAGATTTCTGCATGGATATTCTATTCCATACTTTCCTATAAAACTTTTCTGAAAAATGCTTCGCCATATAATGCAGCTTTATATCTTATTTGCTGCCTCCGCCAGATACTCATTGCTGACTTCATAGAATCTCTCCTGCTCCACTGCCTGGGCAAGCCCCGCATCTATCGGCATTTTTCCAAGCACAGGAACTTTAAGCTCCTTTGCCGCTTCGTCAATATGGCTTTCCCCGAACACCGCAATTTCCTTTCCGCAGTCCGGACACACAAGATAGCTGTAATTTTCCACAATGCCAAGCACCGGAATATTCATCTGCTTTGCCATACCGTAGGCCTTCTTTACAATCATCTTAACCAAATCCTGCGGTGACGATACAATAACAACTCCGTCAACCGGAAGGGACTGGAACACTGTAAGCGGTACATCACCGGTTCCCGGAGGCATATCTACAAAGAGATAATCTAAGTCTCCCCAAATGACATCCGTCCAAAACTGTGTCACCACGCCGGCAATAACCGGTCCTCTCCATATAACCGGGTCGGATTCATTTTCAAGAAGAAGATTAATAGACATAATCTTCGTACCGTCCTTTGCCTCACAGGGAAGAATAGCATCCTCTGTTCCCCTTGCCTTCTCATGAATCCCATACATTTTCGGAATAGACGGTCCTGTAATATCCGCATCCATAATTCCTACGGAAAAACCCTGCTCCTTCATCATACGTGCAAGTGACGCCGTCACCATAGACTTACCGACGCCGCCTTTGCCGCTTACTACCGCGATTACCTTACGAATATGTGATGATGCATTCGCCGGTTTCCTGAAATCCTGTGGCTTACTGCCGCAACTGTCTGCATGAGCGCAGCCCGCACAGTCTGACGGGCTGCAGCCATTCTGCTGCTCTGCCATATCACTCAATCCTCCAAATCATCTTAAAAGTTATCTAATCCTCTACTCGACTGCCGCAATAACCTCTATCTCACAGAGCGCTCCCTTGGGAAGCTCCTTAACTGCAAAGCAGCTTCGTGCCGGCTTAGATGTAAAATACTTTGCATATACCTCGTTAAACGCACCAAAATTTGCCATATCAGATAAGAAACAGGTGGTCTTTAACACATGATCGAAATCTGTTCCGGCTTCCTTAAGAACCTCGCCGATATTCCTGCACGCCTGCTCGGTCTGTCCTTCAATCGTATCGAACTCAATGTCGTTAATAGCTGGATTAATACCAAGCTGTCCTGCAGAATAAAAAACTCCACCGTGTACATATCCCTGTGAGTATGGTCCTAACGCCTTTGGCGCCTTTTCTGTTGCTACTACTTTCATCATTTACCTCTCCTTTGCTTTTTCTAATAATTTCTGCGCAATGCACACATCAAAAAGACCCATCCCTACAGATTTAAAATAGGTGGTCTTTTTTGCAATTTCCTTCTCCGGCCAGCCAGACGCAAGAAATTCGTTCATCAGAACAGTTCTGTCCCTTGTAATCCGTCCCTCAGAAATCGGTTGGCTCAAATCCCCGCTTTCTTCACAGGCATACGGAAGCTCAATGTACACTTTGTCTACAAGGTCCCAGATGACATCCGGAATCTCCCGCATCGAAGGAGTATAAGAGCCAATAGCTATAATACACTTTCCCTCTAGAAGCTCTTTATCTTCCGGCAGCACCGGTTTCTCGGAAGGGGTGGCGGTACAGATAATCTCGCTGTTTTTTACCAGTTCCTCCACTGACTTACATTGTACTACCTTTACCCCTGGATTATCAATAGCTTTTTCAAGACGTGCAAGATATTCTGTCAAATCCCTGCTGCTGTGATTGTACACATACACCGTATGAATTTTTCTTGCCGCACAGGCATACAATGCCAGATGAAACCCTTGGGTGCCGGCTCCTACAATTCCCACCGTATGACAGTCCTCTCTGGACAAATGCCTTACGGCTACTCCTCCCACTGCCCCTGTCCTGTATGCCGTAACACTTTGGCCGTCAAGAATAGAAAGGGGCGCTCCTGTCTGGGAATCATTTAACAATACCACCCCGTCAATAGAAGGCAGGCCAAACTTCGCATTTTCCGGAAAAATAGTCAGCATCTTTGTACCGATCACATCCTTTGTATAGCAGGGCATATACATCAGCGTCTTATTGTCATGCTCCACCACCGGACGTTCCGGCATAAAAAAGTCGCCGCTTCCGTAAATACGATACGCCTCCTCAATCGTATCCATCATCTCCTCCAGATTTGCCAGTTCCTCAATCTCCTTTTTACCTAAAACAATCATCCTCTTCCCTCCAATTCTTCTTTTTCTCTTGTTACATCGTTTAACCATTTATATTTCCGATACCGCCACAGACAAATAGGAATCTTGATCATCTCATCACTCATCAGTATAGCATAGACCACCGGCACGCTGGCATGAAAGATAAACGCCGCCACGCCGCCGATTAAAATGGAACACCCCCACATGGTCAGAACATCCATATAAAGGCCGAACCTGGTATCCCCGCCGGAACGGAACACTCCGCACACAAGGGTTGTATTTAAGGCCTGCCCTGCCACAAAATAAGACATGACAAAAAACATAAAGGAAAGATACGCCTGGGACTTTCGGGAAAGTGTCAGCACCCGTATCACCACCGGCCCGGACATAAGTATCATTCCTCCTCCTAAAACGCCCAGAAAGAGGGATAGAAAAATAAAACGCTTTGCATATGCCCTTGCATGCTCCGTCTTCTTTTCTCCAAGTGTTTTCCCAAGCCAGACAGCCGTAGCATTGGAAATTCCAAATACCACCACCTGGGCCAGCTGTCTGGCCACCTGAGCCACGGAGTTTGCCGCCACTGCCTCGCTTCCGAGATGACCGATAATAGCTGTATTACATGAAGATCCTAACCCCCACATCATCTCATTTAGTACAACCGGCATGGCATAACGCACATAATCAAAAAATAAAATTCGATCAATATGAATCAGATTCCGGATTCTTATTTTCACAATATCGTTTTTATATCGGGCATAAAAAAGCACCAACGCCGTTTCCGTAATCCGGGCGCATAAGGTTCCGACAGCCGCACCCACAATCTCCAGCCTCGGCGCCCCAAAAAGTCCAAAGATTAACACCGCGTTTATAATAATGTTGACAAACAGCGAAACAAAGTAAACAGCTGTTGCCACTACCACCCGCTCAATGCTCCGCATAATATTTAAATACACCTGTGTAACTGCCATAAATATGTAGGAAAACCCTACAATCCTTAAGTACTTGACCCCTTCCGTAACCACCGCCTTATCCGAGGTATAGATACGCATCAGCGTATCCGGTATAAAAAATGCAAATACCGTAAAAGCCGCCGCCACTAATATCCCGGCCGTAAGGCCCATACCGAGAATCCTTTCAATGGCATCTATATCCCGTTTTCCCCAGTACTGGGCCGTCAGCACTGTGGAACCGGCTGTAATCCCGAAAAAGATAAGCATCATAATAAACTGAATCTGACCGGCAAGAGAAGCCCCTGAAAGGACCTTCTCCCCCACACGTCCAAGCATAAATACGTCTGTTGCCGTAACGCCTACATTAATCAGGTTCTGTATTGCCATAGGAATTACAAGGGCAAATACATTTTTATAGAAACTTTTCCAATCTATGTTCAAATTATCTGTTGTTTGCTGTTTTATATATTTCATATGCATCCTGTGCCGAAGACTCCCTTCATCTTTCAGTCAGATAATATACCGCCAGCTGCGTTCTGTCCCGAAGCGCCAGCTTTTCCAGTATACCGCTGATATAATTCCGCACCGTGCCTTCACTTAAAAACATTTCTGCGGCAATTTCTTTATTGCTGAACCCCTCTGCCACAAGCCTTACCGCCTCATGTTCCTTCTCGCTTAAGCCTTTGTCCCGGAAACTCCCTCCGCGTTTTTCCCTCAAAAGCTCAGGGAGTCTGGCTGTAATCTCTGTCCCAAATACACTCTGTCCCAGATACACAGCCTTAAGCGCCGGAAGGATACTGTTGTAGTCCTGCTTGAGAAGATAGCCCCTCACCCCGTATTTCAGCGCCTTCACAATATATTCATCATCCGAAAATGTAGTGAGCAGCAGTATTTTTGCGCTCTCATCAAAAGAAAGAATTTCTTTAGCTGCCTCCAGTCCGCTCTTTTCCTTCATACGGATATCCATAAGAAGCACATCCGGCTTTTCCTTCTTATATAGTGCGACCGCATCCTTTCCGTCCGCCCCCACGCCTGCAACCCTAATCTCCTCATCTGCCTCCAGAATCGTCTTAAGCGCTCCTGATACAAACACATCATCATCTACAATTACAATCCTCACGCCTCTTCCTCCTTCTTAGGCACTGTAATATAAATACAAAATCCTTTGTCCTTCTTTATCTGAATATTTCCCCCCAAAGCGCCGACTCTGTCCCTCATATTCCGTATTCCCATGCCTTCCGTCCTGTTTTCCTCGTACATGACAGGATATCTGAACGTATTCTCCCCTGTACCGTTGTCTTCTATCATAAGCTGATAAAGCCCCGGATGCTCTCTTGCCACAATCCAGACCATAACTGCATTGCTGTGCTTTGAAATATTATTTAATGCTTCCTTTACAATAGCAATGAAACTATACTTCACATCCTTAGGAAGCACGTATCCCATATCATACGTAAGCTTTACCTCGCAGAAATTATATTCCTCCACAAGCCCTGTAAGAGCCTCTTTTAGGTTTACCGAATCGTCATGAAGATCATGAACGCTCTCCCGCACATTTGACATTGCCGTATTTAACGTATCCTCAAGCTGGTCAAGCTGCTTTTTCATACCTTCCTCCCGGTTTACCGCCTTCATAGCGCCAGTCATCAAAATGGCCCTTGAAAGCATATGTCCCACATGATCGTGTATTTCTCTTGCAATCCGGTTTCTCTCCTTAAGCCTCGCTGTATAAATCTCATCGTCCTGTTTTTTAAGAAGGCTTTTATTTCTCTCCTCCAAAAGAAGATTAAGCTCCTTCCCGTCGTCCCTTATCCTTCGGAACATCTCAGAAAGCCTCTCATACTCTCTGGCCTGATACGCAAAAAAAACCGCAGACAGACAGCCCCACAAAAGAATTATCACAACTCCTGTATCCGTCCTCCCATAAAAAAAAGCGCATAGTCCCCCAAGAAGGACTGCCAGTATGTATTTTCTGTACTCCAATATACTATATAACATTACCGGGCTGAAAAACAAAAGCTTTGGAAGAACACAGGAAATAAGAAGAAATACAAGCATAAAAACCCAGACTCTTCCCTCCGGCACCTTAAGCCGCACTGCCGACACACAGATCACCGCCGTAAGAAAAGCCGCCACAAACCTCGTATCCACCGGGACAAAAAGCAGCGTCAAAAAACAATATAACAATAAAAGTCCCTGTCCGGCCATTGCCTTCATACAAAATTCTCCCCTGCTAGGAATTCAGATTCTATTCATTACATTTGTCATATATAGTTGTGACATACAACACTACCATTATATATGCAGGAACTGTATAATACAAGTAGGGATGCAGGAAAATGAGGGCGCATGGAGTCCCCTGTTCATTCCTTCGCATTTTATCGAGACTCAAAGGAGGTACACCCATGATTCACATTGACAATTTAGTTAAAAGATACGGCACCCTTGTAGCCTTAGACCATTTAAGCCTGGACATTAAGGAGGGCGAAATCTTCGGCCTTTTAGGCCCTAACGGCTCCGGAAAAACAACGGCCATCAACTGTCTTTTAGCCCTTCTTAAGTATGACAAAGGAACTATTACCATTTTCGGAAAAGAAATGCACCCGGACAGCTATGACATCAAACAGAATATCGGCGTTGTCATGCAGAATGTGGCCGTATTTGACCAGATGTCTGTCTGGGAAAATATTGATTATTTCTGCGGGCTGTATGTAAAAGAGAAAGAAAAACGCCGTAAACTTGTAGAAGAAGCCCTGCGCTTTACCGGCCTTGAGGATTTTAAGAAAATGCGCCCGAAAAAGCTGTCCGGCGGACTCCTCAGGAGACTCAACATTGCCTGCGGAATTGTCCATAAGCCAAAGCTTATTATTATGGATGAACCAACAGTCGCTGTGGATCCCCAAAGCCGAAACCGGATTCTGGAGGGAATCCTTGAACTGAACCGGCAGGGCTCTACTATTATCTACACCTCCCACTATATGGAAGAGGTAGAGCAGATCTGCTCCCGCATTGCCATTATAGATCATGGGCAGGTTCTTGCCATTGGAACCACAGAAGAATTAAAAAGCATGATTAAAACCGGAGAGACGATTACCATTGAGGCAATTGCGCTTAGTGAGGACAAATTGGAAGAAATCCGCAGACTTCCCCATGTATTTGACGTTTCTTATGAGGAGCAGATAATAAAAATACGCCTAAGCAGTGCAAAACACAATCTGGTCCGCATTTTAAATTACATGCAGGAACACGACATTGCCTTTGGGCGGGTATTCTCAGAGCTTCCCACCTTAAATGACGTCTTCCTTGAAATCACAGGTAAAGAGCTAAGAGACTAGGAGGTGAGTACTTATGCTGTTTCTGTTTAAATACCGGTTTTTACAGACCATCCGTGAATTTTCCATCATGTTCTGGGCCCTCGCCTTTCCAATTATACTTGGCACCCTGTTCTATTTCTCCTTCGGCACTAGTATAAATGCCACTGGAGAAACACAATGGGATGAGATAAAAACTGCTGTTGTCACGGAAGATTCCGCAAGCGAAAACGCAAAAGCCTTTGAAACATTTCTTGAAAACATGGATGGAGAGCTGCTTGATATTACGCGCGTTTCTTCTGAGGACGAAGCTCTTAGACTGCTTGATGAGGATAAAGTGACAGGCATTTATTATATAAAGAAAACGCCTTCTCTCACAGTGGGGAAAAATGGTTTGAATGAAAGCATTCTAACCAGTGCATTAGACAGCTTTAACCAAAATTCTGCCATGATACAGGACATCCTGTCCGAGCATCCTGACAGGCTTGCTTCCGTCCTTAACTCTATCGGTGATTATCGGCAGAGTGTCCATGAGGAAACCCTCGGCGGAAAAATCTTAAATCCCAATGTTCAGTATTTCTTTGCACTTATCGCCTATGCCTGCCTGTCCGGTGTCTTTTTAGGCGTACGGGCAAGCTTTGATACACAGGCGGATTTAACTGCTCTGGGCGCCAGACGGAGCATCACTCCTACCCATAGGCTTAAGCTTGTCATCATAGATATGCTGGTGCTTGTAACCATTCACTTTGTAAACATCCTGATTTTAAACCTGTATGTCACACAGATACTTAACATCAGCTTAGGGGACGATATTCCTTCCCTCCTTCTTGTAGATTTCATGGGAAGCATTATCGGTGTGTGCATGGGGCTTGCCTTTGGATCCATAAGTAAAATGGATTTAGGTATGAAGATGGGATTTTCAGTAGTACTGACTTTATTTCCCGGATTTTTATCCGGCCTTATGTTCGGAAACATGAAAAATATTATTGAGCTCCACTGCCCCATAGTCAACCGAATCAATCCTGCCGCAGTACTGAGCGATGCTTTCTACTGTCTGGGAATCTACAACGATATGGACAGGTTCAGAAGATGCATCCTTATTCTGGCAGCTATGAGTATTCTGCTTCTATTTAGTGCATTTTTAGGTGTAAGGAGGGACAGCTATGACAGTATTTAAAGGCTTTTTAACTATTACAAAACGTAATCTCAGAATGGTTTTCCTGTATATCGTCATCTTTCTGGCTATCAGCCTTCTGACGCAAAAGATGCTGGGCACCCAGGGAGCTGTAAGCTTCGAGCGGGAAAGCCTTAATATCGCAGTTATAGACCGGGACGGCGGAAGGCTTTCTAAAGGGCTTACCGAATATCTTTCTTTTTATCACAATATCAAGGATATACCCGATGATGAAAGTATCCTGCAGGACCGCCTCTTTTACAGAGAAGTCTATTATATTGTAACGATCCCTGAAGATTTTGAAAGCAAGGTGCTGCATGGCTCCCAGACTCTTCCTGTCACAAAAGTACCCGGCAGTACAAGCGGCTTCTATGTGGATCAGCAGATTAACACCTTTATAAACAGTGTCCGCGTAATGACGGACGGCGGTTTCTCTCTTACGGATGCTGTTGAAAAGGTAAAGAAACATGCAAAGGAACCCCCCCAGGTCACTCTGATTGACAAAAACGGCAACGGAGGAGTTATGCCCGGTCATGCTTTTATGTATCAGTATATGCCTTATATCATTATCTCCATTCTCTGCTATACGCTGGGATATATTATGATTGAATTTAATAAGCCGGATGTCCGAAAACGGGTGCGGTGTTCCGCTGTCTCTGACAGGACTTTAAATGCTCAGCTTTTTCTCGGATATGCAGTCGTTGGATTTGCCGTATGGTGTATCTGCACCATTATGCCTGTCCTGGTATATGGAAAACAGTTTCTGACTGATGCAAACCTGCCGTTTTACTTGATGAACAGCTTTGTTCTTACCATAGTATCACTGACACTTGCATTTTTCGCAGGCTCCCTTCTGAAATCCGAAGAGATAATAAGCGCGGTAGTCAATGTACTGTCCCTTGGCATGTCCTTTCTGTGCGGTGTATTTGTGTCAATGGAGGTTTTGGGAAAAGGCGTGCTGACCGCAGCGCACTTCCTTCCGGTTTACTGGTATGAGGTATCCAACAATCTCCTTGCTGGAAATAAGTCTCTTTCCTCTGCACAGATGACAGAATTTTTCACAGGACTTGGCATACAGCTCCTTTTTGCAGCCGCCTTCTTAGGGGCCGCCCTTGTATTCCGCAAAAACAGAGCGCAGGCAGAAGCGTAGCAGTAACGAAAGAAGCCCCTGATGTCTAATCATCAAAGGCTTCTTTCATTTTATTCATAAATCCTTTTTTCTTCTTCCCGCCTGTTCCTGTATTCCCGCTGCTGTTATCCCCTCCGGATACTGCGTGGAGTGTATTCCCGGAAAGCTCGTCAAATCTGCGAAGGGCTTCTTTTGCATCCGCGCCCAGCCTCTCCGGAGTCTGAATTACAAGGGTCACATAATGATCCCCCCGTACCTGGGAGTTACGGATAGAAGGAACTCCTTTCCCTTTCAGGCGCACCTTTGTATCGGTCTTTGTGCCTGCCTTCACATTATAGATAACCTCGCCGTCGACGGTTTTAATTTTAATATCTGCTCCAAGAGCCGCCTGGGCAAAAGAAATCGGTACGGTTGAAAAGATATGCATATCCTGACGCTGGAAAATCGGATGTCTGGATACAGTTACCTCCACAAGCAGATCGCCTCTTGGTCCTCCGTTCACTCCCGGCTCACCCTTTTCACGGATACGGACACTCTGCCCATTATCAATACCTGCCGGAATGGAAACCGATATCTTCTTTTTATTAGAAACAAATCCTGTACCGCCGCAGTCTGAACATTTTTCACGGATAATCTTACCGGTTCCGTGACAGTCCGGACATGTCTGCACATTCTGCACCATTCCGAAGAAGGACTGCTGTGTATAGACTACCTGGCCTTTGCCGCCGCATTTTGGACAAGTTTCCGGGGAGGTTCCAGGTCTGGCGCCGCTGCCGCCGCACTTTGGACAAGGATCCTTTAAGACAACGTCCAGTTCTTTCTCGCAGCCAAATACTGCCTCTTCAAAAGTAATCCTCACGCTCTTACGGATATTTGCACCCTTCATGGGTCCCTGGCCTGCACGTCCGCTTCTTCTTCCGCCGCCGAACAGATCACCAAAAATATCGCCAAAAATATCACTGAAATCAGCGCCGCCGAAGTCAAAGCCGCCGAAACCTCCTCCTCCGGCGCCGCCTTCAAAAGCGGCATGGCCAAACTGGTCATATTGACGGCGTTTTTCCGGGTCGCTTAAGACAGCATACGCCTCGGAGGCCTCTTTGAATTTCTTCTCGGCCTCCGCATCTCCGGGGTTCATATCAGGATGATATTTTTTGGCAACCTGTCTGTATGCCTTCTTTAACGCAGCGTCGTCGGCGTCTTTACCGACGCCGAGGACTTCATAATAATCTCTTTTAGATTCTGCCATAATTTATCCTTCTATCTATACCTCTTTATAGTCTCCGTCTACTACATCATCACCTGCAAATCCATCCGGTGCCGGTCCTGCCTGGGCTCCTGCTCCCATATCCGGACCTGCGCCCTGGGCTCCTGCCGCTGCGCCGGCCTGCTCATACATCTTGGTAAAGAGCTTCTGCGCACCTTCCATAAGCTTTTCCTTTGCAGCCTTAATCTCTGCAATCTGCGCATCGGACATATCATCCATATTCACCTTCTCAAGAAGCTCCTTAAGCGCCTTGCAGTCAGCCTCTACCGCTACCTTGTCTGCTCCGTCAAGCTTGTCGCCCACCTCTCCAAGGGCCTTTTCTGTCTGGAATACAAGAGCATCCGCATCGTTCTTTGTATCAATGCCTTCCTTACGCTTTTTATCCTGTGCCTCAAACGCTGCTGCTTCCTTTACAGCCTTATCGATATCCTCGTCAGACATGTTAGAGCCCGCAGTAATGGTAATATGCTGCTCTTTTCCTGTTCCTAAATCCTTAGCGGAGACATTTACAATACCATTTGCATCAATATCAAAAGTAACCTCAATCTGCGGTACTCCACGCGGAGCCGGCGGAATTCCGTCCAGCCTGAACTGCCCGAGAGATTTATTATCTCTTGCAAACTGTCTCTCACCCTGCACAACATTAATGTCTACTGCTGTTTGATTGTCAGCCGCTGTAGAGAAAATCTGGCTCTTCTTTGTAGGAATCGTTGTATTTCTCTCAATCAGTCTTGTAGCAACGCCGCCCATTGTCTCAATAGAAAGAGAAAGAGGAGTTACATCAAGCAGAAGAATGTCTCCTGCGCCTGTGTCGCCTGCAAGCTTGCCGCCTTGTACAGAAGCGCCAAGAGCTACACACTCGTCTGGATTCAGAGACTTGCTGGGCTCCTTGCCCGTCAGACGCTTAACCTCTTCCTGTACGGCCGGGATACGTGTAGAACCGCCTACCAGAAGTACCTGCCCAAGCTCGGAAGCTGAAATGCCTGCATCGGAAAGCGCTCTTGTTACAGGCTCTGATGTCTTTAATACAAGATCATGCGTCAGCTCGTCAAATTTTGCTCTTGTAAGGTTCATATCAAAATGCTTCGGTCCCTCTGCTGTTGCAGTAATAAACGGCAGATTAATATTTGTAGTTGTGGCAGAGGATAACTCTTTCTTTGCTTTCTCCGCTGCTTCTTTCAGCCTCTGGAGCGCCATCTTATCTGTAGATAAGTCAACACCCTCCTGCTTTTTAAATTCAGCAATCATATAATCTGTAATCTTCTGGTCGAAATCATCGCCGCCAAGTCTGTTGTTACCTGCTGTAGACAATACCTCTATAACACCATCGCCGATTTCAATAACCGATACATCAAACGTACCGCCGCCTAAATCGTATACCATAATCTTCTGTTCTTTTTCATTGTCAAGGCCATATGCAAGGGCTGCCGCCGTAGGCTCGTTGATGATACGTTTTACATCAAGACCTGCAATCTTACCTGCATCTTTTGTGGCCTGACGCTGCGCGTCGTTAAAATAAGCCGGTACAGTAATAACAGCCTCTGTCACCTTCTCTCCAAGATATCCTTCTGCATCACCCTTAAGCTTCTGAAGAATCATTGCGGAAATCTCCTGGGGTGAGAACTTCTTCTCATCAATTGTCACTCTGTAATCAGAACCCATCTCTCTTTTAATCGAAGAAATTGTTCTCTCTGCGTTGGTTACTGCCTGACGCTTTGCCGGCTCGCCTACCAGACGCT
>CAOJQZ010000054.1 GCA_948441955.1 uncultured Lachnospiraceae bacterium
AAAATCAACAGATTCACTGTCCATTTTCGTATCTGCAGCAGTTCCATTCACTGCATGAAACCTATGATATTTTCCTAATTCCTTTATAGCCGTATTTCGCATATCATCATTTGGTTCAACACCATATACGGTACTGCCCCTGTCTAACAATTGTTTAGAAAACTTTCCGGTTCCGGCGCCTATGTCGGCAATCACTGACTCCTCGTTAAACCCATACTGCATATACAAACTATTAATAAAATCCTTTGCATATGTAGGTCTTCCAACCGTATAATTGTCTGCTAGTTGATTAAAGTTCTTTGTATTGTCCATATGCCTGTACCTCCCTAAATATTTATAACTAAAAAACAGGGGAATCTCTATTTTATAGAGATTCCCCTGCCTTTTCAATTAGTCGGAGTGACAGGATTTGAACCTGCGGCCTCTACGTCCCGAACGTAGCGCTCTACCAAGCTGAGCCACACTCCGTTATGTAACCGGATGCCAAAATACAAAGCCTCCGGCGCCCCTGCCAAGGACTACGGATAGAGGATTTGAACCTCTACTAACAGAGTCAGAGTCTGCTGTGCTGCCGTTACACCAATCCGCATCAATTTCACTGGTTCTTCCAGCGAACACATATTATTATACCGGAAATTCCACAAAAATCAAGTCCTTTTTTACACTTTTTTATTTTTGTTTTTATTTACCAAATTCCACCTTAAAACACTCTGGATTTTATGTCATAATAGCTCAAATTCTGCTGTCTTATTTCAAAAATATATACAGCAGAGTACATTCTAATACCCTGCTGCAAGACCCATAAGCAAAATTCCTGCGGTCAATATAAGGTTCAGCGCCTGAAATTTCCAGCTCCACTTAAACCATTCGCCATAACTTACACCGGCAAGTCCAAGTGAAATCAGGAGCACTGGATTCGTTGGATAAAATACATTGGAAAAACCGTCGCCAAAGGCAAATGCCAGAATGCAAAGCTGGGAGGAGATTCCGAAAATCTGCGCAATCGGAACGATAAGCGGTATAAGAAGAAACGCCTTTGCCGATCCGGATCCGATAAAAAAGTTCATCCCCAGCACAATAAGATAAATAAACATAATTACTGCCCATTTAGGAAAACCTTCCGCCAGTGTAACAGCGCCGTGAAGAACCGTATCCAGCACATTAGCCTCCACCATAGTGTATTTGATAGAGCTTGCCATCAGGATCATCAAGATAGCCGGACAGATGCTGGCGCTTCCCGCGCCGAAACAGGAGGCCAGCGCCTTTCCTTTCATATTGCATAAGGCCGGCGCGGTTATGCCTGCTGCAAGAAACATAACTGCCACAATAATCATAGTATAATCCTGAAGCGCCGTCAGAAAGCCTGACGACAGCACAAGAAGAATTCCTGCAGCCAAAATTCCGGAAAAGCATAAAAGACCCTTCTCCATATTCTCCTGCTTTTCAAAGCGCTCCTGTGCGCCTGCCGTGATAGGTTTTTCCACCTTTCCCGCATGATTTCTGAGGAATAGCAGAAGAAGCAGATAAATCAGCACAAAAGACACTGCCCGAAGCCATGCCCCGGAAAACATAGGAAGACCTGCAAGCCCCTGTGCCACTCCTACGGTAAAGGGATTGCACACGCCTGCCGCGAACCCGCAGCTTACTGCAAGAACGCTCATACCCATTCCGGTAAGGGCATCCCATCCCAAACTTAACGAAAGGGCCACAACAATAGGCACAAGCGGCACACATTCCTCAAAGGAGCCGATAAAGGAACCAAGCAGCATGAAGAATAACACGATAACGCTCATAAGCCGATATCTTACCCTTCCATATCTATGTACAATTTTCTGCAGCATGTATCCCATAAGTCCGCATTTATCCAGGCAGTTAAAGGCTCCGCCCACAATCAATAGAAAAAGAATAACTGCAAGTATCGTTCCGCCGCCGTCGGCTGAAAGCACAAGAAAAGGGGAAAGCAGCCATCTGTAAAAGGGAAGACCTCCCGGAACACTGGTAAATTGTCCGTCAGGGTCTATAATCATATTCCCGTTTCCGTCGGCAATCCGGGCATATTTACCCCCTGGAATAATAAAGGTAAGAATATAGGTCAGAACCATCAGGGCAAATATAATCAAGGTTGCTGTAATAAAGGATTTTACACTGATATCCAAACCCTTGCTTTTCTTCTTTGATTCATCCATAAGCTATACCTCTCTCATCATGTATTTGTAATAGTCTACAGCAGGGACCAGTGTATCAATATTAATATTTTCATTCAGGCCATGAATACTGTTAAGCTGCTGTTCATCTATCTTAAAGGGCACAAACCGAAAGCAGTTCTTGCATATCCGTCCAAAAAAACGGGAATCAGAGGCTCCTGTCATGACATAAGGGACAGCTGCGTCCACCTCCGGGTAAACGGCCTTTACAGCCCTCTCTATCAACCGGAAACCTTCGCTGTTATAGTCCGCAAGCCCAGAATTAATGCCGTGCTCTATGATCTTTATTTCAATACCGTATTTATCTGCAATAGGCTTCAGCGCCATAAGAGAAGCCTTTTCGCCCTGATGATGGGAAAACCTCATATCCCCTACTACCCATGCGGTCTGAGGAAGTACATTCCTTCCTTCCGACGCCTGTGCCATTGTAAATGCCAGCGTTGTCTTAAGCATTGCTCCTGCTGCCGGCGAAAGCCCCGGCATAACTGCCTTTAAAAGTCCTTCCAAGGCCCCTGCATGGCCTGTGACAAGTCCTGCGGCGCCCATATAGGGAGCAAATCTTTTTAACATTTCCTTTATAACCGGACTGATTTCACTTTTGAAGGGACATTTCCTGTCCACCTCCGCCATGAAGGCGCCCAGTCTGACTAAGGGTGTGTTTTTCCCAGGTGTTGACGCATGTCCGCCGGCGGATCGGGCTATAAATCTTATGATACAATTTCCTTTCTCACCCATTCCCACCATACCAAAGGTTCCCTTCACCCCGTCGATTGGCTCATGAAGAATCATGCCCCCCTCGTCAAAAATCATCTCGAACCTGATATTTCTCTTCTCTAAAGCCTCTGCAATCATCCTTGCACCCCTGCCTGTTGTTTCCTCGGTACAGGAGGACTCGAAATATACGTCTCTCTCCGGCACAAAGCCCTCTGCCGCCAGCTCGTCCGCAGCCTGAAGCATAGCCCAAAGTCCGCCCTTTGTATCCAGCGTTCCCCGACCCCAGAGCCTTCCCTCTGCCACGTCCGCGGAAAACGGTTCATGCTCCCATTTTCCCGGCGCCTCCACCACATCATGGTGATTCATGAACATAACCGGAAGCTTTTTATTTTCCCTCCCCTTCCACTTAAGAAGAAGGCTCCCCTCAAAATCCTCCCATTCACAAGCCCCGGAAATATCCGGAAAGGTTTCTTTTAACAGTTCATGGAACTCTCTGAACTTCTCCGGGCTCGGTCTGCGTTCAAATACAGATACTGTTTCCTTTCTGATAAGCCCCGCAAGATTTTCTACATATTTTTCTGTTCTGTTTTCCATAATTCCTCCATTTACACTAAAACTGTCAACATTACCCTCAGTGAACAAAGGGTATATTTTCTGATTATATAAGAAGGCATTCCTGCTCAAGTACGCGTCCGCTCTCTAATATTTTCTCGGCAAGGGCGGACATTTCCCCGGATACTTCCATCCCTGCCAGCTTTGCCTTTGTGCCGTCTTCTATTTTTTCTGTATATTCTTTATATTTTTCAAAAAGAGAAGCATCCATATTCAGAGGCTTTACTTCTGGAAATATCCGTTTCCTGATATACTCAAAAATACGAATACCGCCGTAATCCAAATCCCCGCTGTGGAAATATTCCGCATGCCCGTTACCCTCAAGAATATCCCGCAGTCTGATTAAAAACTCCCTCTCCCGGGGAGAAAAATATCCATGGCTGAAAATATATAACGTATGGGGTTCATACGAAGCTGAAATGAAATTTGCCTTATTCTCTATTGTCACTACACGCCGGATATCCGTCTGCTCTTCACACAGCTCCCCATATTTCAGCGTTTCACTGTTCAGCACCGCACCGTAAGAAAATACGGACAAATCTATCTTGAAATCTGAAAGTACAAGCTTAAGCGGTCCCTTCACTGCAAGCTCCTGTGCATATTCTTCAATATAGAGCTGGGACAGAACGGTCTTATCGTCCATACCCTCGTCTATTTCCTTACACCAGGTTCTGGCAAGAGTAATGATGTGCTTCTCGGCTTCCTTCTCAAAGGTCTTCGAGTTTCCAAGCCATCTTTTACTAAAAACCCTCTTAAATACCGGCTCTGTCAGACTGTCAATTCCTCTGAGAGAAGGAAGATAGAGCGCAAGCTTTTCCAAATCTCCAGGAAGCGATCCCCGCATAAGCCTCTCAAGCAGCCATTTTATATAATCCGCAATCCATTCCTTGTGATACTGCTGTTGTAATTCCTGCTTAAGACGCTCCTGATAGATACAGATACGCTCTTGTTTCGGACAAAACGACATATTCTCCCTCTGCCAGAGCCTGTAAAACCCCTGCAGATCCTCAACCCGGTAAGCAATCCGTTCTGCATCACTTCCGCGGATGACCCATTTTACATCCGACAGAAGCCCCATTTCCTTAAGCTTAAGAATTTCTCCAACCAAAACAGTCTTTCCGGCTTTGTCATAATCCGCCTGCTCAATCCTCATAGTCCGTCCCCCGGACGCGCCGGGACGCCAGTCCGCAGAGCTTCTTTCACACTTATCAATAATTTTTTTTACAAGATACATGCACCTACTCCTCTCCTGCCGCGAGCTGGTCAAATTCCACCTTTTCAAATTCCTGAATGGATATGTGCTTTTTATTCGGATTTGCGTAGACAAAGGTCTTATCTACATTTTCCAGATAATTCTGTATCTTATCATTTGTCGCGCTTATAATCGCCTGGAAACCCAACCCTCTAATCAGAGAAATACAGCTTGCCACCTTTTCCGCATCCATTTTGGAAAAGGCCTCGTCAAGCACTACCAGACGGATCGTAGGCGAACGTTTTAACTTAGGCGACAGGTTAATTCGGTAAATCTGTGCAAAGCTTGCGAGAAGGGCGACGTAAAGCGGATTCTGTCCCTCGCCTCCGGAATTCTTCTTGATCATCTTACTGAGGCCGATAGTCATATCCCTTTCTCCCTTTACAATCTGCTGCATATCAAAGGAGAGGTAAGTGCGGTAATCCGCGTATTTGTCCATATTACGCCTTGCCTCGTCAAGCTCCTCCTTTGTGGCGTTCTCGGGAGGAATAAAAATGCCGATAAGCTCATTCATCATTTCCCCATACTGATCCTCATGCTCCATAGTAAACATATTGAGCTGATTGTCCATATGGTTCGTAAGCTGTGAGGGCTGGATATTCAGGGAGTCATCCATGAACATCTTATAATATTTCCCATCCGCTCCTTTATTTTTTGTGATAACAAACTGGTATTTATCTTTGCCGAAATCCATCCCGCTGATCACACGGTTGAGCTCATCTCTGCGCTGATAGGCTTCCCTTATGGCGCTTCGTATCTTAAAGATAAAGTCATCTTTGAAATGCTCTACTGCCGACTGAGCCTGCTCCTTCGCCGTCTCGCGGTAGGTGTTGAGCTTGTCGCACTGAAGGCTTTCCATTAACTTATCATAAGGAATATTGTCTTTGATTACGGTAGAAAACGAGCGGTCAGGATAATTTCGGATATACTCGCTCCGGACGCCTACAAGCCTCTGGTATTTTGCATCCTCCGTTTCCTTAAGGGGATAGCTCTCACTCATCTTCTGACGCTTCAGATAATCATAATTCTCGGAGCGCCTGCTGTTTAAATACTGGATAAACTGTGCTTCATACTCCCTGAGCTTAGAAGGCGCATCCTCTGTCCCGGCTTTCCCCGAATCCGCTTCTTTCAAAAGCTTCTTTTTAAATTCTTCAAAGCTTATATGCTGGTCTTTAAGCTGTCCCTCTACCGCCACCAGCTCCTCCTTAAACTTCTGAATATCACTTTGATTACTCCAGACTGCCTTCCTCTCTCTGTCAATCTGTCCGGCCTTTTCTGTCTGCTTTGCAGCAAGTTCTCTCTTGTCCTTCTCCAGCGCGTCTACCGTCTCTGCTTTCAGCTTCTTCATCTTTTCTGTCAGCTGCTTTTTCCTCCGCGTCTTTCCGGGTATCTGCTCCATGTCGTTTAGCTGCTGCATATAGTCAGCTGCCGGCTGGGAGAGTGTTTCAAGCTGCATGGTCTTTCGTATCTCCTCCAACATCTCCTGAAGGGGAAGCCTCTTTTCCTGGAGAGTCCGGCACCGTTCCTCCAGCCTTAAGATACGCTGCCGCATACTCATCTCTCCGATATATGCGCGCCTTGTATAGTATTCCGGGTTCATATGCTGCAGACGGAAATTATGATACAGCATACAATCCGGCATAACTCCGATCCGATACTTGCGAAGCTCATTCATGTTCTCGCACTTCATAACATTTCCCAGCACAAAATCAATATAAGAGCGCACATGGGGTTCTCCGGCGATAACCTCTTCGGCCAGCGCCCCCTCCCGCACCGGATGCTTTTCTGCCAGTACCTTCTCTGAATCCAGCACTGCCGCCCGGTTAAATTTTTTTCTATCCATTTCCTGGTAAATTTCCATAGCATCCTTTGCATATTTCGGCTCTACAACAAGAAGCAGCTTGTTTCCTCCAAGATAACCTTCAACGGCATTTCTCCACCTCTCTTCCCGGATATCCAGAAGATCCGCCAGAATCTGCACATTTACAAAGGCACCGCACCGCTCGCGGAGCCGGTTCCTAAGCTCATATCTTGCCTCCTCAAGCTCTCTTGGATAAGCCTTCTTTCCCTGCCTCAGCTCCTTTAATTCCTCTCTTGCTTCCTTCTCTTCCTTTTTCACAGCCCGAAGCTCACTGTCTGCCTCCCGGCGCTCCTCCTCCAAATCTTCATGAATCTCCTGAAAGGTTTCCTGAAGCCTTGTAAGCTCCCCCTCCGTAATCGTTCCCGCGTCAAATTTCTCCACGTCCCAAATAAGCTGATTGGATGCAATATCGGTTTTCTTCCACTCCTTTAACCTCTCTGCCGTCTTTTTCCATCTGGACTTGCTGCCCTCAAGACGCTCCAAAGTCTCATTTAATGCCAAAAGCTCCTGTTCCATACCGGAATACCCGCTGTTTGCAATACGGATAAGCAGCTCTTCATACTCCTTCTGCAAAAGCTCCTGCTCCCCGGTAAGTTTATGAAGCACTGCCTCCTGCTGCCTTATGTCCTCGCCGCGCTCTGTAATCTTATTCTTAAGTTCCAGGCTTTTTGCCTCTGACTGCAGCATCTCCAGACGTCTGATCTGGTAATCACACGCCTCTTTACTTCTTTCTGCCTCCCGGTACTCCTCATATGCCGCCCGGATTTCGTTAAGACGCCCGATCTCCCCAAGCGTCTCTTCAATCTTACTCTGCATCCGGCCGTACTGCAGCACACTTTCCTGCAAATCCTCAATATGAATGTCCTGCTCCATGCAGATATATTCCTTTACAAAATCCTCCAGCTTGATATTCATGCGGAATGGAATGGCACGTTTAAACAGGCGGGGAAATTTCTCCCCGTCAAGCCCGCCCAGATACACGTCATAAAGCTGTCTTCTGAACCTCTCATTGCTGGGGCCGCAGTAGAATCTTTCTGCTGTAAAATTCCTCTGCAGGTATTCTCTTATCTCCATAGTCGTAAGACACCGCTTTCCTGTACGGTATTGGTTAACGAGAAGACCTCCCATGTGCCAGAAAAACAGCCGGCTGATCTCTCCTTGCGCCGTCTCCACGTCAAACACAACACCCACACACTGACGCTCCATGGTAACCGTATTTTGAAATTCCAGCACAATGGTACTGGAAAAATTCTGATTTCTTAAATACTGGGATTCATTGTTCTCGCTGATATTTACCATGCCTCTTAAATATTCGATTAAGGTGCGGTCCGAGTCATCTGCCGCCGCTTTATTAAAGAACCTCCGCCCGTCTGTATTGGCATACAGGACAATCTGCATGGCGTCGATAACCGTGGACTTTCCGCTTCCGGAATGTCCTGTAAAAAAGTTAATCCCTTCATTTAAAGAAAGTATCTTCTTATCTATATAGTGCCAGTTATTCAGGCATATCTTCGAGAGCGCCCGAAAGGCCTGTTTCTTCTCCAATGTTTTCCTCCTCGCTGAATATTTCCAACAGTTTCTTAATATCATCTCCCAAGAGCACTGCATGGACAGACGGGTAAATGACAAGCCTCGTCTGATCTCCTAATTCCTCCAGCACGTCCAAAGGCTCAATAATCTGATATTTTCTAAGAAGCGCGATGGTGCGTCTTAATTCTGCCTGGGAGGGAATACCCGACAGCACGCGGAAATCTCCTGCTTTGCCGCTTATGGCTCCCAGCGTGGTCACCACCTGTACACTTGTCGATGCCTGGGCCATCTGCTCATCATAAATAAGCTTTAATATCAGCAGATAAATGGTAGCAAGCCTTGGAAGCTTTTCTCCCCACAGCGTCTCTCCTTGTATATAGATCACACCCATATGGACATTTTCCTTTAATGTGATTCCTGCTACCGCAAAATATTCCTTCAAAAACTCCATATGCTTACTGCACACACGATATTCCTTTCTATACTGAAACCGTCCGGAGCGTTTCTCGTATTTCCGCTCCAAAAGAAAGGTCTGGCGGTACAGAAGCTGAATCACTTCGGAGAGGGACTCCTGCTCTTCCTGAGTAAGCTCCTTATAATATTCGTTCATAATGCCCTCCTTATAAACTTAAGGGCCGGATAACGGTATCCATCCTTTTCCACCATCTCCGTCTCCTCTGAAACCACTGTATATTTACTGTTCATCTTCGTGCTGTAGTCATAGGCAAGAATCAGCTTTTCAAAATCCTCCGCACTGTCAAAGGAAATCTCTCCGGCATCCATCACCTCTCCTGCCATATGGCTCTCGATAAATTCCTCAATCTGCTTTCTGCTGAAACGGCTCTGTATCCGGTTAAGCCTTAAGACGTCCTCCCGGTTTAAATCTTCCTGGGTCTCGTCCTCCGCCATCTGGCTGATGAAATCTTTTCTCCCTTTTCTTCGTTTATATAGAGATTTTTCAGACAGGATTTCAAGGTAAGACAAATTCATCCGGGCGCCTACTGCCCGTATCCTGTCGTCTATATCCTTACTTTTCGAGATCTGGTTCAGAAGCTTTACAACTAGCCCCTTCGTATCCGTCTCACTGCTTAAGAGATAATTCATCCTTGTTACCGTGGCGCGGACATACTTCGTATGCTCCTTATCCATATTAGAAATGCGGTGCTCAATATCATCAAAGCCCCTTTCAATCAAATCCAGAAGCTCCAGCACGTCTTCCTTCGTATCCCCCGTCATACGGGAACGTTCCCGAACCATATCGATCCACTCCTCATTTTCCCGCATTTCACGCAAGACTTTTTTTATATCTGTTTTATAAATGTAAAAATTATCCGATGTCTTAAGGATATGGTATTTCTTTCTTACTATCTCTTCCACATACCCTTCCAAATGCTCTCTTAAAAGCTCCCCGTAGGTCTTCTGGGCAAGAAGCCTTCCGAAAAACTTGTCCATGTTATGAAGCATATCCTGCAGCGCTTTATTAAGCTTCCTTGTGTTTACAAGAGCCGTGCGGAGCATACTGAGATTCACCCTTGGATCGTTTTTAAATGAGAAAAGTGTGGCGTAGACATTCTGAATATAAATTTCTGTTTCCTCTGCATCCTCTAAGCTCAGTTTCTCAAAGGCATCGATAAAAACCGCGGCATAATCAGGAATGACAATATTTGTCACAAGGGTATTATAATCCTCCACGCGTTTCAGCCACCCCATCTTAAGAAGCAGCCCCAGCATACGTGACGAAGGCGTCTTAAGCATGTCAAAATCTGTCTCATACTCCTCACGCTTTAACTCGATTTGTTTTTTTGCATTTAGATCAGCCAGCACCTGAACACACATCTCTCTTGTCAGAAAATAATTACTGTACTGATATTCTTCATTAATCGCAAGCAATGCTTCTATGTAGGCATCCCGGTTCACCGACCGGAACAAAGTCCAGAAGGCGTTTGGGATTTCACGGCGCAGCTGCATGATGGTATTCTCCTTGTTTTTATATCTTAGCGTTTTTTACCCTTAGCATACAAAGGGTAAGGAAAAAGAAATAGCCGCCAACTACTGTGAATAGTTAACGGCTGCCCATAAAGGTAGTAATTCATCCTTCAGGGTAATCCTCTACTCTGTTTTCCTTTTATCATAATATACCACTATACCTCCTAAGGTTCAAGTAAAATCGGTACAGGTCAGAGAATCCTCCGCCCTATCACTTGAATACTGCTGAAATATGTGATAGTGTAAAAATATTCTTTATAGTCAATGATTGGAGCACGTTATGTTAAAAATAATCATTATCGGAAGTCCCGGATCGGGAAAAAGCACATTTGCACGAAAATTAAGCAACGCTGCAGGTATTCCCTTGTATTATCTGGATATGTTATGGCATAAACCAGATGGAACTAATATTTCCAGAGAAACATTTGACGCGAAGCTTAATGAAATCATCCAAAAGGATACATGGATTATCGATGGGAATTACCAGCGTACCCTTGAAACGCGGCTAAAAGAATGTGATACAGTCTTTCTGCTAGATTTTCCGCTGGAGGTCTGCCTTTCCGGTGCAAAATCCCGGATCGGAAAAAAGCGGGAGGATCTGCCTTGGATTGAATCAGAATTTGATGAGGAATTCAGGCAGTGGATTATTGATTTTCCCCAAAAGCAGCTTCCGGAAATATATGACCTGCTGAAAAAATATCAGGAAGAGAAGGATATTGTTATTTTCAGGACACGAAAGGAACTCGATGATTATTTGAAATCTATATCCGGGGATACAGAAAGGGCAGCCAAATGAAACACGATATAAATGACTTTAAATACCAGGAACAAGACAAACCGAAACCTGTAAAATTCAAGGGAAAGGTGTCCTGGTGGTTCTATGGGATAATTTTAGGCACAGCCATACTGCTGATACCTATAATCCTTGCCAGTGCATTTATCGTTCCAAATATCACTGCATTGATTATTACTTTGCTGTCGCTTGCTGCTGTAGAAATATTCTGTATTCCCATTACATTTCACAATTTTGTGGAGCTGCAAAGTGAAACACTGCTTATTGCATTTGGCCTGATCAAAAAGCAAATTCTATATGAAGATATTACTGCGCTTTTAATAACAAATAATCCTACTTCTTCTCTGGCTGCGTCCCTTGACAGAATTGAAATAAAATGCGGGGGCAAATCTGAAGTCATGATAGCTTTAGTTGGTAAAAAAATATAATCCTAATATTACAATTAATCCCATCTAAAATCAGGGGCTGTCAGACAGCCCCTTTTCACTTATTTCTATTCAATACAAGTTCTGCACTTACCCAAGATATTTCTGAACCGTCTCTCTCACTGCCCCGAATCTCCTAATTTCTTCTCTGAAAATCTCTTCGATCAAAGTACCGATTCCGGCCTCATAAAGATTGATGAAAAATACATTTTCATTGGAAAGAATCCATTTTAGCTGGTCTGTGAGGCTTGACGGTTCTCCTATCACTATCGTGGAAAGCTGTTTCTGCATTTCCTCTGCCATGGGATCTGGAGCCAGCTCGTATGATACGCCCCTGTCATCCACACCAAGCAGATAGCGGAGCCATCCGGCGATTGCCAGCGGAATTCCCGTTAATTTCTTCGCGTCTCCATATTTTTCCACATAGGACTTTATTGTAACTCCGAAACGTACACCCAGTCCCTGGGAGGAGTCCGTGCAGAGACGCAGGCATGTATCGCCAAGATAAGGGTTCGGGAATCTTTCTTTTATACATTCATCTAAAAATGCTTGGGGAGAGATAATTCCCGGATCCGGAACTACCTCCATGCCTTCCCCATAGCCTACGATTTCTGCCAGCTTAAGCATATCCGGATCCTTCATCTCATCAGAAAACAAATCATATCCCAGCAGACATCCATAAGGGCCAAGAGCTGTATGAATGGGATTCAGGCACACAGTAACTTTCATTCTCTCGGACTTGTTTACCGTATCCCGGTCCGTCATATAGACCCCTGCCTTTTCAAGAGGCGGACGCCCATTGGGAAAATTATCCTCAATCACCAGATACTGGGGAGCTTCGGCATTGACAAAAGGAGCAATATACGTTCTTTTTGAGGTAGTCACAGGCTGCATATTCTTTATTCCTGCCGCCGTAAGCTCTTCTGCGATTTTCTCTGCCGGTCTTGGGGTGATCTTGTCGATCATAGTCCAAGGGAAAGTGATTTTGGTCTCATCATTTACATAAGATACGAAACCGCTGTCTACAAATCCCCGCTTCTTCCACTCATCAGCCATCATGAGAACAGATTCCCTTAGCCGTTCCCCATTCTGTGAACAATTATCCATAGATACAAGGGCAAGGGGAGCGCCCCCATTCTGATAACGCTCTAAAAGCATAGCGGCTGCAACAGCCATAGCGCAAGATGCCTTTTCAGGTCCGTTTTCAATATCTTTCTCTACAAAAGGGAAAAAGGTACCGTCTGCATTTTTCAGGGCGTATCCTTTTTCTGTAATGGTAAAGGAGATCATCTGAAGGCTTTCTGCACGGAAAATCTCTTTTAATCTCTCCCATGCCTCCGGATCCTCATGCTGCGCTTTCAAGGCTTCCGTAAGTGAACCAAGGACTTTTCGCTCCTGCTTTCCATCTCCATGAAGAATCACGCTTAAGACCAGATTATCATACGGAGCATAAATCCTGTCTACCACGTCTGTGTCAAATGTTTCCACACAGGTGATTCCTTTGTCCATCTCTTTTTGTTCCAGCAGAGTGTCTGCTATTCCTCCCAGAAAAATACGGAAAATATTGCCGATTCCAAAATGTACCCACCCGGGCGTTTTTTTTGTTTTCTGGACAAGGGCTTTTATATCATACCCTGGAAGCAGGATACCTGCTTTTTCCCATTCCTCTTTTTTTTCTATACCACTCCATGTCAGTTCCATTATTCTGTCTCCTAATTCTTGTTTCCATTTTTGCATGTGACATTCTGTACCTTCACGATATAGAATATTCTATCATATTCTATCTACCAAAACACTAGTATAACCCCCGCTAGTTTGCCCGTTTTTTCTTCTGGTAGCAGTCGAAGCCTACGGCGAGCACAAGCACGATTCCAAGCACGATATCCTGAATCCATGTATTAAGATTCATTAATACCATACCGTTTTGCAGCGCGCCGATAATAAATGTTCCGGCCACCACTCCTGAGATTCTTCCGTAACCGCCGGATACGGATACGCCGCCCAGTACCACACAGGTGATAACTTTAAATTCATATCCCAGTCCTGCATTGCCCATTCCGGAATTTGTACGTGACAGAAGCACCAGTCCTGCGAGACCCGCAAAGAATCCTGATAATGCAAACACCAGATATTTTACTCTCCCTGTACGAATGCCGGAAAGCCTTGCCGCCTCAATATTTCCTCCCACGGCATAGAAATACCGTCCGAAATAGGTTTTATCCAGAATAGACGCCCCCAATCCAAAACAGAGCAGCATGATGATAACCGGCACAGGCACAGGTCCTATCTTGCCCTGTCCAAATATCTTAAAGGCTTCCGTAAATCCGTTGATGGGCTGTCCATTGCAGAGAATCAGGGCAATTCCTGAAAATGCAGTCTGAGTAGCAAAGGTCGCAATCAGCGCCGGAATCCCTATCGTAGATACCATAAAACCGTTCAGCAGACCTATCGCCGTAGATGCTGCCAAAGCAATAATAATCGCAAGCCCCATAGGCACTCCCATATTTACCATCAAATAGGAACACATGACATTTACAAATGTTATGAGCGATCCTGTTGACAAATCAATATCACCTAACAAAATTACAAACGTCATACCAACAGAAGCGATCCCCCATACGGCCACCTGCCTTAACATGATCAACAGATTCGCGGGATAAATAAATCTTGGATTTGCAATTGTAAATGCCATGACAAGAACAATAACTACCACCCAGATCGCCTGACTTTTCATAAAACCTATTACTTTATTTTCTTTCATTTTTCCTCTCCTCCTACTCCTTCGCCGCCGCGGATGCATATGTCATAATTGTTTCCTGACTGAACTCTTCCTTTGACAGTTCTCCTGTCATTTCCCCTTCCGCAAGCACAAGAATCCTGTCAGACATACCCATCAGCTCTTCCATCTCGGAAGAAATCATTATGATTGACTTTCCTTCCTTTTCTACCAGATCATTCATCAATTTATATATCTCATACTTTGCGCCTATATCAATTCCCCGGGTAGGCTCGTCAAAGATAATAAGCTCAGACTGAGCCGCCATCCATCTTCCAAGGATAACCTTCTGCTGGTTCCCGCCGCTTAAATTCCGGATCAGCTGGTGCAGGCCCGGCGTTTTAATAGCCATATTTTTTCGGTATTTTTCAGCTGTGCTCATCTCCAGTTTTTCGTCAATGACACTAAAATGGGCATCCCTCTCATAAATCGGCATATTAATATTGTTCTTAATCGATATGCCCAGCATAGCCCCGTGACGCTTCCTGTCCTCCGGAACCAGCGCAATGCCAAGGTCAATGGCTTCCCTGGGGCTCTGGGGATTAATTTCCTTTCCCTTATAGAACATTTGACCGGACTTCTTAGGCACAGCCCCAAAGATCATCTCTGCCAGCTCTGTCCTTCCAGATCCTACCAGTCCGCCCAGCCCCAGGATCTCCCCTTTATGGAGCCTTAAGTTTATGTTTTTGTCACCATTTCCGGTCAGACCTTTCAATTCCAGTATCACTTCTTCCTTTTTGATACAACTGCCTCTGGGAGGATAAGTCTCGGTAAGCTGCCGCCCTACCATCAGCTGGATCAGTTCCTCTACCTGGCTATCTTTCGTAATCAGTGTCGTTACATATTCCCCGTCACGGATAACAACAATACGATCTGAAAGCCTGTAGATTTCTTCCAATCTGTGGGAGATGTAGATAATGGAAACTCCCTGTTTTCTCAAAAGCTCAACAACACCGAACATACTCTCTACCTCTGCGCTTGTCAAAGGCGCGGAAGGCTCATCCATGATCAAGATTCTTGCGTTCTGCTGGATCGCCTTTGCAATCTCCACCATCTGCTGGTAACCCACAGTCAAATCTTTCATTAATGTCTTTGGATCGATTTTGATATGTAACTGTTCAAAGGCTTTTGCCGCTTCCCTTTCCATAGCCTTTTTGTCAATCAGGATTCCTTTCCTGATGGGATGGCCCAAGAACAGGTTCTCTGCCGCTGATAATTCCTTTACATTATTAAATTCCTGGTAAATAATCGCGATCCCGTTTTCTGACGCAAGCTGGGGCGTCATGCTGTCAAATTCTTTTCCATTTACGATGATCTTTCCAGAGGTGGGAATCACTGCTCCGGAACAGCACTTAATCAATGTAGATTTTCCCGCCCCGTTCTCTCCAATCAGCGCAAGAATCTCGCCTGCTTTCAATTCTAACGTCACATCTTTGAGTGCAACGACACCTGGATATTCTTTTCTTATATGCTTTAATTGCAATACATATTCTTCACTCATACCGGCTCTTACATCCCTTCTAAAATTTCATCAATATTGTCGCGGGTGATCGGTCCAATCTCACGGGTAACATTCCTGTCTGACCCAAAATCCTCCCCTGACAAAATCCTCTCGAACATCCTGACGCAGGCTTTGGCCGTATCTAAATTTGAGCCTTCAAATCCTACAATCGCCCGGACTGCTTCTCCATCGTTTTTCAGGGAATCCAGCTGCTGCTGTGTCACATCGGTGGTAATAACACCGTAATTCTCGGGGATATTTCCTCTTCCGAATTCTGCCAGAAGCGCTTCGTTAGCTCCAATCATAGCGCCGGCGCAGACCCCTACGAACACATTGGCATCCGGGTGTACCGACACGACAGATTCCACGTTGGTCTGCGCCTCCGGAGCCTCCAGACCGTCCACCTCCGCAATAATTTCGTAATTATTCTCACAATTTGCTTTCAGTCCTTCCTTTAT
>CAOJQZ010000055.1 GCA_948441955.1 uncultured Lachnospiraceae bacterium
AAATGGTTCTACTCCTAAGCGGTAGGCCGGAGGTTCAAATCCTCTTAGCGACGTCCTAAGAAGTACCGAGAATACTGGAATATATCTCAATAATCATCGCTTTATGCCTTGCAAATGGAAAAAACCGGTTAATAATATCTGCAGTTCTGTTGTTATAATTTCACTAATATAAAACAGATTATACTGTATACGAATTGACATATATTATAAAGAAAACTATATTGATTGTAAAAAGGCAGGAAATATTATGGATTTTCAAAGTGCTTTCCCAGTTTGGAAAAAGCTGAATAGGATTCAGCAAAAGCGTATACTTGATAGTTTGATTACCCAGAAATTGAAGAAGGGGACGCATCTCTACAATGAAAATATGGAATGTACCGGCCTGCTTCTTATTAAATCCGGGCAGTTAAGGGTATACATTCTTTCTGATAAGGGACGTGAGATTACGATTTATCGTTTGTTTGATATGGATATATGTCTGTTATCTGCATCCTGCATGCTGAACTCCATTCAATTTGAAGTAGCTATAGAAGCAGAAAAAGATACGGATCTCTGGATTATACCAACAAAAGCCTATAAGAGTATTATGCAAGAGTCTGCAGCCGCAGCGAATTATACCAACGAGTTAATGGCGGCCCGCTTTTCTGATGTTATGTGGCTTATGGAAGAAATTATGTGGAAAAGCCTTGACAAACGTGTCTCTGCTTTTCTTTTGGAAGAAGCATCCATTGAAGGAACGAATGAATTAAATATTACCCACGAGATAATTGCGAATCATCTGGGTACACATCGGGAAGTAATTACACGTATGCTCCGCTATTTTCAGAGTGAAGGCATAGTAAAACTTTCACGCGGTGCAGTTATTATTTTGGAAAAAGAAGAACTGGAAAAGATTCAGAAGGCATAAAAATACCTGTCCTCAGAATTGAAGACAGGCTTTATTATTTACTTTTTATATAGATCCATTCCGCAGGCGGACGCTGTTTCAATAAGGCAGCGGTCATGCAGCACAGCATCGTAAAATCGGAATCCGCCGCAAAAATTAAAAGTTTCATAACCATTTTCTTCCAAAATACGCGTGGCAATATAGCTTCGAAGTCCGCTTTGGCAGATGACATAAACAGTTTTTCCCTTTTCAAGCTCATCAAGACGCTCCCGAAGGTCATCCACTGGGATATTCTGAAATCCTTCAATGTGTCCTTTGTTATATTCAGAAACGGTCCTGACGTCCAAAAGGGTAACACTTCCGTCATGAGGCAGATCAGCTAAATCTTCTATATGCCACTGCTTTAGAATACCTTTGGAGATATTGTCAATCATAAAACCAGCCATATTTACAGGATCCTTTGCGGAAGAATAAGGAGGTGCATATGCCAAATCCAGATCCTTCAATTGTGTAGCAGACAGTCCTGCGTGTATAGCAGTGGACAGTACGTCAATGCGTTTGTCTACGCCTTCGTATCCTACAATTTGAGCGCCCAGGAGACGATAGGTTTCTTTTTCGAAAACCACCTTCATGGTCATAACTTTACCGCCGGGATAGTATCCTGCATGGTTCAAAGGAGAGAGGATAACCGTATCTATATTCAAACCAAATTTACGGGCGTTTTTCTCATTGATGCCAGTTACAGCCGCAGTCAAATCAAAGACCTTTATGACAGAACTGCCTTGGCTGCCAGGATACCGGCTATCGCCGCCGCAGATGTTATCTGCGATAATACGGCCTTGTTTGTTTGCAGGACCAGCCAAAGAGATCAACGCATTCTGTCCGGTCACATAATGTTTTACCTGGACTGCATCGCCGGCAGCGTAAATATCCGGTACAGAAGTTTCCATACGGTCATTGACCACGATACTGTCTTTAAGCCCCAATTCCAGACCAGCCTTTTTGGCAAGGTGTGTGTCTGGGACAACTCCGATGGCCAGAACGACCATATCTGCGTGAAGAGGCTTCTCATCCTTCAAAAGGACATCTACGCCTCCATCCTTTTCTTCAAATCCTTCCACAGTATATCCAAGAGCAAGAGTTACCTTATGCTTACGCATTTCATTGTGTATAAAGGAAGCCATATCTGCATCAAAAGGATTCATAAGCTGTTTTGGGCGTTGTACAATTGTCACATCCATTCCCAGTTCTCTTAAATTTTCTGCTAATTCCAGTCCAATGAAGCCTCCGCCTGCCAGAACTACTGATTTTGGATGGTTTTGATTGATATATTCTTTAATTCGTAATGTGTCTTCTACTGTACGCAGGGTAAACAGCTTTTCAATGCCGATACCGGGCAGCCGCGGCTGTGCAGGTTTTGCGCCGGGAGAGAGAATTAGTTTATCGTAAAATTCTTCGAATTCTTCTCCGTTTTCCAGATTTCTTACGGAGATAGTTTTTTCCTCCGGATGGATAGAAATGACCTCATGATGGACCTTCATGTTTATCCGGAAGCGGGAAAAAAAGCTTTCCGGGGTCTGAAGCGTCAGTTCTTCCTGTTCTGTAATCACGTTTCCGATATAATAAGGCAATCCGCAATTTGCATAGGAAATATATCCGGAACGCTCAAATACAATAATTTCTGCTTTTTCATTTAATCTGCGAATACGTGCGGCAGCAGTTGCACCGCCTGCCACGCCCCCAACAATTACTACCTTCATCCTATTGTTCCACCTTTCCTGAATATGATGAAATACCGCCGATATTGATTACATTTGTATAACCCATACGCTGCAGCATGCGTACAGCCTGACTGCTTCTGGATCCAGAATAACAATAGACATATAAAGGAGTATCTTTGTTTTCTGCCACGGATGAGACTTTGCTTATAGACTGCAGCGCTACATTTTTACTTCCTGGAATGTGTCCCTCCCGATATTCCTGCGGGGTACGGACATCTAACAGCACGGCGCCTGAAACTGTCTGATATTCTTTTATTCCCATATTAATATCCTTCGGTTTAAAAATATCGAAAATTCCCATATTTGTTATCTATCCTCCTTACAACATAAAATATGATGTTCTAAGTATATCAGGTATTTTTCCTTTTTTCTGTGATGTTATCACACTTCTGCTGAAAGAGGTTATTTATAGTCTTAAATAAAGTATATGTATGCTGTTTCGTATATAAGTACAACGCCGCAGCATAATGCGGCAATTCCCATCATATTGATACCCTTCCAGGCAGCAATAATTCCTGTGATTAAAGCTAGAATTCCTGCAAGTGGAACTTTGGGAGCAGTGATGATCGCAGGAAATGTCATGACTGCCAGAGTTACATATGGCACGTAATATAAAAAAGAACGCAGAAATTTATTTTTTATCCTGCCTCGTATTAAGGTTAACGGAAGCACTCTGATTAGACAAGATACGGCAGCGGCAACAAAAATATAAATATAAATATTATGAGTCATATTAGGATACCTCCTCGTTTTCTTTTATCGGAAATAAAAAGGCGGCAATTCCTGCAATAAGAACGGTCAGAAGACTTATCTTCATACTGTCGGATATATGGGAGAATAAAGGAATTCTGGATACAATAAAGCTTGCGAGGAAGCTTAGGATAACTACTATTCCTACAATTTTATCTGTCTTTGCCGCAGGTATTATAATGGCGATAAACATGCCGTATAATGCAACGCTTAGTGCGCTTACTATAGATGCGGGAAGAATATTTCCCGCCACAATTCCAATTGCTGTGCCAAAAGACCAGGAGGGGAGGGCAAGCGCCATTGCGCCATAATTATAGTAAGGATTAAGGGAGCCGGCTCTTCCGATGCTGATTCCGAAGATTTCATCTGTAATTCCAAAGCCAACCAGAAGACGATGTATATAAGAGGTATCCGAGTCAAATTTCTGGCTGAGGGAACAGCTCATGAGCAGATATCGTATATTTGTGATGAAAATGATAAACGCCATCTCGAAATAAGGAGCATTTGCTATGATTACAGTAAATTCTGCATATTCTCCTGCAGAAGCATGATTCAACATACTGGATAAGAAACCTTGAAAAGGATTCAATCCTGCTTTTTTTGCTACAATTCCAAGAGAAAATGCCACGGAAAAATAACCGAGGGCTATGGGAACACCGTCCCGGATTCCATTTATGAAAGCGTTTTTATTTTTATTCATTTTGTACTTTTCTCCAATGTCCTTTTGCTTATAAAAAGTAAATATATTCTAATCATATATCATTTTTTATAAAAAAGCTATAGCTATTCAGTCATAAAGGTATAAGCAGTCCTGGGATATTCTTGACGGACAAAATGGAAGATGATATGCTGAAAAAAGAAGGATGTGGGGAAAGTCAGGATATATTATGAGCAGAAGGTCATTTAGAAAATTTGATAAATTTAAATACGGGTGGTTAAAGGATATAAAAAGATTTCTTTTACTTTTATTTTCTGTTTTTCTTATATTTCATCTGGTGATCGGATTTTCATTTGTAAAGGGTAATTCTATGGAGCCCACCCTTAATGACGGAGAGATTGCTGTTTATATCAGAATTCCGTCAAAGTATAAGAGGGGAGATGTAGTATCTGTAAGAGTTCCGTCCGGAAAATACTATGTAAAACGAGTAATAGCTGTTGAAGGGGAAACAATTGATATTAAAAGCGGGAAAGTTTATATAGATAATGTATTACTTGATGAAGCTTACGTTGCGGGAGAGACATATGAGCAGGAGGGAAACATTAAATATCCATATACATTAAAAGAAGGGCAGCTATTTGTGATGGGGGATAACAGGGAATCCTCTATGGATTCCAGAAGCTTTGGCGTGGTGGGAAAGAGGCAGATAAAAGGAAAGATCTGGTTTCATGGAGGGAAATTTTATATAAAGAGGATATAAGCAGAGGGAGGGGGAGTATGAAAAATACTCCCCCAATAATTACAGCTTCCTTCCAAGCATGTCAGGATTTGTTGCGTATTTTAAAGCGGTATCTTTGCTGATTCGCCCTTGTTTATATAAATTAAGAAGACTTCCGTCCATAGATATCATATCTTCTTTCATGGAAGAATAGATAATTCCGTCAATTTGATGGACCTTATTATCCCGAATCATATTGCGGATGGCGGGAGTTACAGTCATGATTTCCAAGGCAGGAGTTACCTGTCCGTCTATGGTCGGTACTAGCTGCTGAGATACCACTGCTGTAAGCACCATAGAAAGCTGTACGCCTATCTGTTGCTGCTGATTTGCCGGAAATACGTCTATAATACGGTCAATGGTATTTGCGGCGCCGATGGTATGAAGGGTGGAAAACAGAAGATGCCCTGTCTCCGCAGCTGTCATGGCAACATTGATTGTTTCATAATCGCGCATTTCACCGAGAAGGATTACGTCAGGACTTTGTCTTAAAGCAGCACGGAGAGCAGTTACATAATTTTCTGTATCCACATTTATCTCGCGCTGGCTTACAATACTCTGGTCGTGGCGATGGAGATATTCTAACGGGTCTTCCAGTGTAATGATATGCTTTTGCTGGCTTCTGTTGATTTGATTAATTATACAGGCAAGAGTTGTGGATTTTCCGCTTCCGGCAGGTCCGGTTACAAGTACCATACCTTTTCCGCTGTCACCGAGATGCGTTACATATTCAGGAAGACCAAGCTCATTAAACTCAGGAAGTGTAAAGGTTATAATTCTTATAACTGCAGAGAAAGCGCCTCTTTGCTTGTATGCGCTGACGCGGAAGCGGGAAAGTCCTTTAATAGAAAAGGAAAAATCGTCGTCTCCTATATTATGGAGAATGCTTATATCACGGTTTCCGGCACATTCATAAATATTTTTCAGCATAGTCTCCGTATCAGACGGGAGAAGCTTTATATCATTAATACGGTGGATGATATTATTTTTTCGGAAGGAAACAGGAAGGCCGGCAACAATAAAAACATCGGAAGCCTGTTCATTAATCGCCTGTTCCAAAATTTCAGTTAAGATCATAAAAAACTCCTTTATATTTTATTTTTCAATTGCATAAGATTCAGTTTTTGATCACTTTCCCATGTATCCGTGGAAATAATCTGCCATGTATCGATCTCATAATAGGTTTCACTTTCTGTATAATCAGTAATGGAAAGCTTTACGTCAAGCGCCTGCCTTTCCCTTACCGGAATCTGGTAGCAGACAATGAGGTTATTGTTTATTGTCCGGCAGGTCAAAGTAATGTCATCGATCTGAGCTTCATGCAGTAATGCTGTCACCTCATTTTTATAAGAATTACCAAAGGATCCAAATGATTCTGCAGAGTCAGCTAATAAATTGTCAATCTTATCTAAAACGAGGGAAGCCTTTGAAGTTGCATTGTAATATTCTGTCTTGTGATCTGCAAGTTCCTCACTGAAGGAATGATCACTTTTGGCGCTGGAAAGTGAAAGGATGGCAAATGAAGCCAAACACAACACCAAGAAAACAATCAGAAGAGAAGAGGAACCGATATTAACGAAAGAGGACTGCTGTTTATCTTTTTTCATATTTGGTCCTCCTTGCTATATGATGTTTTGTGCTTAACTCATATATAATGTTTGCATCTTCTGTAAACTGCATGTCAGCGGTAAGCATCTGACCTGATTTTTCTATATGCACAGTCAGAAAATAGAATGCATTTGACTCATTGCATGCTGAAAATGTATCATCATAATAAATGACAAGCTGGTTGTCTGAGTAAGCCCCGTTTGGATACAATCTTCTGAACATTTCTATGCTGTCTGTGATATCGTCTGCAGCTTCAATAATCTCTGCAGCGCCGGCACATTCATTTGCTGCATGATTCAGAGCATTGGAATCATGGCTCAATAAATGTGATTTCACAAAAAACTGCACACAAACAGCGCTTGCAATCGAAAAAAATAAAATTGTAAGTATTAATTCCATTAAAAATAAGCTGGAAGACCTGGGCCTGTTTTTACGCATCATTTAGAAACTATTTCCTTTCTTAATCAATAAAATTACTTTTTGCGCCAATAATTGTAGATGCTTCTTGGTTTTTGTTATCTGTACAGGAGAACAGAAACAGATTACCGGAGAGCTGTTCTATGGAAAAACTATGTATCTCAAGGATCGTTCTTCCGGAGGAAGCGGAAACGTTTACACCCTTCTTTGTAAAGAGTTCTTTTAATTCCTGCCCATAAGCATAGATATACGTATAATAAGTTTCATTTTCATAGAGCTGTTCCATAATCAGCGCTTCGCATCCGTCAAAGTTTCCGACATAAACGCTGCCATGAAAATCACTTTGATGAACCTTTTCACTTATATAGGACAGACATGTCCGTGATGTATAATTTAAAGAAGAATTCTCTGTTGTATTTTGATAGATTCTTGCAGCAAGAAGGATTACCGTGAGAGCGGATAAAGCAAATACAAAAAATAATGCTACTGGAAACAGAAAATCTATCATATGTTTACGTTTTATCTGAAACCGCATTAGTTTTCCTTCCTTTCAATAATTGTTACATCCGGCAGAATATTTGAGCCGGAAGTACGATAATCTACAAAAAACAAATCTTCATCATAGGTAAGTCCATAATTCTCCCTGAGATATTCAAGATTTCCCGGATAAGTACCCTCTACAGCGTAGCAATAGGTGATACTGCGCATAATTGCATTTTCAAGGCTTTCCTTCTGCCTTTTTTTTGTACTTGCAGAAAGAGAGGATATTCCCTGGACAAAAAGGAAAAGGACCAGTGAAAATACGCAGACGGAAAGGATAAATCTGGGCGGATGATACGACTGCTTCTTATATTCAAAACGTTTCATACTACTGTGCTCCTTTAAAAAACAAACATTTATATGCTGGACATAATTCCCATAAGCGGCAGCATAACTGACAAAAGGATTACACCAACGATCAGGGATAATAAAATAACCAAGGTAGGTTCTAATACCGCAAGAATATTATTCATACGGGTATCAATATCCTCCTGATAAAGCGATGCAATCTGCTCCATTACCTGATCCATAGAGCCTGTCTTTGAACCAATGGAGGCCATCCGTGCATAAACGCCGGTGAACATGCCGGAGGTAAACAAAGCCTGTGATAAATCGGTGCCTTCATCCACTTTTTTCTGGCACAGATCAATTTTCTCCTGAAAGAGAGGATCATCATTCAGAGAATTGACAAGTTCCATGCTTCTCTCCGGATTTAGTCCACTGCTCAATGTTAGGGCCATGCCGCTGGCAAAACGGCAGGCTGCGATTTCTTCGTAGATATTTTTTGTGAATTTCATTTTATATCCCAGGGAAAGTAACAGATTCCTTCCGGAAGCTGTGCGCGTACCGTAGAAAATAAATAAAACAATCATAACTAATAGAAGAATAAATGCAATAGAATAATGGTTAATTGCTGTTCCAATATTCATAAGTACCCGGGAAAATCCAGTCATTTCCGTGCCAAGCTGTATAAATACCTGATTAAAAATAGGCATAACCTTCACAAGAAGGACAACAATGACAATGGCCATCATTCCTGTCATTATCATTGGATATGTAATAGAATTACGGATACTTTTATTTATAGAATCTTCTCTTTCATAGTGGTTTTTAAGAGATTCCATAACCTCGTCAAGAGTACCTGTTTCCTCGCCGATCTGAATCATATGAAGCATGTAGGAGGGATAAATATTTACAGATTCAAGAGCCTGATAAAAGCTTCCGGTTTCCTGCATGTTATCCAGAAGTGCACGAAGGATTTCCTGTTCGTCTGAAGAGGAAGCATCCTCAAGCATAATTGTAAGTCCCTCCATAGCTGAAATTCCTGATTTTAAAATCAGAGCGGCTTGTCCACAGAAGGAGGACAGCTCCATATTTGTAAATGGTTTCATAAATAGACCTCCGTTTTAATTTAATATAAATATTTTACCGTATAGTTACTTCCGTCACCAATATAATTTTTGACCGATGAACCGCTGTTATTAGCGGCAAGAGTCGGATCTATCAAAGACCAGTTTTTGCCGTCGAATTCAATAATATTATCTATCCATCCGCTCTCATGAAGATACACACTGATCCACGCATGATAAGCGTCGCCGGAGTAACCGACAACCAGCTTTGTAGGAATATTCTGGGAGCGGAGCATAGCTGCCATAAGAGAAGCATAATCAAAACAAATTCCCTTTTTTGTTTTCATTGTATTATCAATATCCGGGATATATCCTGCTTCTGTATTTTCAGCCAATTCCGTGTCATAAATAATAGTTCCGATAACATAATTATAGACCTGTCCTACATAATCCAGATCTCCGGAGGAACTGTCGGAAAGTTCGGCAGCATATTTAACTGCTTCATAGTCCGGCGTAAACCAAACGTACTGGTTAGGATACAGAAATGGCTTGAATTCATCATTTAAGGTCACGTTTATATCCTGAGAAAATGAAAGTGCGAACATATCGTCAAAGGCATGCTCCAGCACATTAAGATGATAACTGCCGTCTCCTCCTGAGAGAGGAAATGATTCATAAGAACCGGTTGTCAGAGTATAGGTATATATCGTTCCGTCAGGAACAGTAACCTGTAGTTTTGCTTCGTCTGCTTCTCCCTGATACTGTATCATAAAATAGCCTTCTGCAATATTAGAAGCATCTATGGAAACAATTTCGTTTCCATAAACAACTGTTCCTGAAGCTGTCGGAAGAAGATAATCATGGATTGTTGTTCTTTTTTCATCCTTTTTATGATTCTTTGAGGAGGAGGACGCAGAGACCGAGGAGGTATCGCTGCTGTCTGAACAGCCAATCAAAAAGAAAACTGCCAGACAAATTATCAGAAATCCCCGGATACGGATTAGTTTCCTCTGCACTTTTATAGCCTCCTTTCGTACTAAAATCTGATTTTTATTTTACTGTAAGTATAAGATGCAGTTCATTTTCAGCGTAGTCGGGTATATAGATATTTAATGATTCATTACTATATGGAAATGCCACGCATCCGGTAGAAGTATCATAAGATACAGGACGGATTTCCTGGCCGTTTAGGCTGACTGCCTTTATTTCCTCATAATTAATTCCTGTACCTGCGTCAGACAGATACAGATAAACATTTTCTCTATCTATATTATTAGATACCACTAGCGGGGCTTCCTTGTCAACATTTTCTACGTCCACAAAATGAGTTACTGTCTGATGATTTATGAGAGTTACGGATATCATCATCTGTCCATTCAGACCCGGCTCAATTGTATAGACGTGAGCTTCTGTTTCATATACCGGTATATTCCGTCCGCCAATAGCTGCAGTAACACGCTGTACCGGCATAAAGGTATCGACATTTACTTCATAGACAGGATTTGCCGCCTTTTTTCCTGACATAGCACTTATAGTAAAGGAGGGAGAAATAAATAAAAATGGTATCATTAAAAAGAGAACCATAACAATTACAAGTACTGTACGCTGCAAGGCGAACCGTTCCTTCCGGTAATTACTGTAGGCGGTCAGTACGTCAAGAGGTATCGTGTTGGGTTCTACCTGACTTATTTTAAATACATTTTCAAGAATTTTACTGGCTTCATCAATATCTAACTGTGGCTCAGCTGCTTTTTTTCTAAATTGTAACATATAGGTATTACTCCCCTTCTTATTGCTGTAGTATCTGGCCCAAATGTTTTTTACCAGTATCTAAATATCTTTTTACGGAGCTACGGCTGATATCCATAAGATCAGCAATATCATCATGTTTCATATTCCGATAATATTTCAGAATAATGACCTGGGCTTCTGTAAATGGAAGCTTAAGAATCTGGTTCATGATATATTTTTGGGAATCAATTTCTATTACTTCTGCTTCCAGATTATCGGAAGCAACAAAATGCCGCTCATCTGTTACTACATTATTATAATTCACCATTTCATTATCGTAAAGCTTTTGTTTCTTTTAGAGACTGTAGCAGATACGGAAATTAATTTGATTGAGCCATGCAATGACAAGAGTCGGGTCTTTAAGCTTCGAAAGATTTTTTAGAGCAAGTATATAGGTTTCCTGCAGGGCGTCCTGCGCCAGATATTCATCCCTCAAATAACAATATGCAAAATAATACTGCTTTTCATAAGTTGCAGCATATAATTCTGCAAATGCATCACTATCTCCCATCTGTGCGTGTGAAACCAGATCAGCTATGTACTTATAATCCAAAGCGGGCATTGATATTTCTCCTTTTATGTTGTTTCATAAGTGTCTTCATTGTATATGCGTTTATTAGAGAGCGCAATCAGATCTGTAATTGATCGTATAGATGGGCCTTCCTCGAAAGCAATACCATAGCGATAGAAGATGGGATATGTCCCTTCTAAAGAATTGTGGCGTTCTACTTTTACCTCAATACGTTCTAAGAAATTATTAAGTTTCTCATTATTACATTCTTTAAATAAAGCAATAAATTTATTTCCGCCATTGCGACCGACAAAACAAAAATTTAGTGATGTGGACTGCAGAATACCAGAAAATTCACGAATTAATTCATTTCCCTGAGTGTGTCCGTAAGTCTGATTAACCTTCTGAAGGTTTGTAAGATCAAACATAATACATCCAATACCATCAGGAATCGGTTTGTCAAGATACTTTTCAATAATTGAGTCACAGCTGTAACGGTTGGCAATGCCGGATACCGGGTCGGAAGACAATGCGAAATCCAGCTCTCTATATTCTCTTTTGAAAGAAGAAAACAGGCTGAAATCCCAAAATATAAAAAAGAAGGATAAGCCAAGCGCAATCCACAGCACGATACAGAGCATACGGATGTGTACATCAGAGGCAATTAGCTGATAAAGCTCTTTATCTGTTAATATAACAAATAAGCTTACTGCTGTTATACAGATAAATAAAATCAGCTGTATGGTTTTAAATGTGTCAAATTTTTTCATATATTTCCCCCTTATTGCTTTAATAATTACGCTATATACATAGTAATTGTGAAAATAATTTTACTACAATATAGCATAGATACAAAATGATGACTTATTTTTTAAGTAAAATTTTATCTTTATTAGAAAAAATTAAAAAAATATTAAAAATTTGAGCCATTTTTATTTTTCGACATCTCTTTATAAATGAAGACAAAATTATTTCTATGAGTTTCTATACGAACAACTTTGTAAAAACAATTCGTAATAAGTTATAGAGCCAGAAGGAAGAGAAAGGAGAAGTAACATGAAAAAGAATTTCAAACGGTGGACAGCGCTTCTGTTGGCGGTTCTTATGGTTTTATCGACTTGTCTGTATTCCGCAGATAGTTTTCTGTGGGCAGCAGATGGTGAGACAGAGAGCTTTGACGCTACAGTTGAAAGAGGAGCTGTCGTAGAGAACACGGCTGATACGGACGCCGGGACTATTCAGGTGGAGGATCCTGGGCCGGTGACGGAAACTCAGGAGATCGTGATTCCTGAGCAGGCGGATCAGCTTGAGGCGGAAGCGAATACCGCACAGCCGGAGGCTGATACAGAGCCGGTGCAGGAGGAGGCAGAGGATGTTCCTTCCGAAGCAGCAGATACTCCGGCGGATGTATCTCTTGGTCAGACTGTAGAAGTAACGCCTTCGGAGAATGTTGAAAATACTTATAATGTAACATTCTATAGACCGGCAGTGGAGGGAGGCACTCTCAGAGTGTGGACTGAGGGCAGCGAAAAGAAAGATGTAGCTTATATTGACGGGAGATACACAGAAGAGGTGAAGGAAGGTACTACGCTTTATTTTGAGATAAAGTGTACTGGAAACTATTTTGTTGACCAGATAATGGATCAAAATGGCGCTGCAGTTGGAGCTGAAAGTATAAACGGGAATATTTCTACATACAAAATGGCAATTAATGGAAACATGGAAATTACTATTTTGTACCGGGAGGTTCCGAAAGAGGATGCTTCGGAGGAAACCACAGAGGAAACAGCAGAAGATGTAACAGAAAATGAGGAGAAGGACGAGACAAGTGAAAAGGAAGCAGCAGAAGATAACAATTATGAAAATGATAAAAATAATCTTTCTGAAGCTATGGATAAAGCGTCACAGATTTTTGACAATATGAAAAGCTCCCCGTCTCTGTTAGCTATCACAGATGGAAGTGGTAATACGAAAGAAGTGACGATTGCTATCGGAGAGACAATAACATTAGAGGATAGCGAAGGGGCGAATGCGCTGGGATCGAATACCTGGGAATCTGATAATACGGAAGCAGTAAGTGTTGTTAAAAATTCAAATAACGGAAAGGAGGCTTCTGTTATAGGGCTTGCAGAGGGTGAAGCGATTATTACACATTCCTGGAAGGGATTCATGGGATGGGGCGGCGGTTCTAATACGTTTAAAGTAATAGTCAAGGATGTGAAAGTATCAAATATTAGTATCATAGATACAGAATCAGGAAACCCTGTCGATTCTTTAAGCATGAATACTTATGAAGAAGCAAGCCTTACTGCAGTCATTTTACCGGAAAATGCTACAAATAAAGAAGTTGCATGGTCATCTTCTGATTTGGAAATTGTTACTGTCGAGAATGGAAAAGTAACCGCTCGAAAGGCAGGCAGTGCAATGATAACGGCTGCGGCAAAGGATGGTTCGGGAACTTCTGTTTCTATAGCTGTAGAAGTTACTGATGTAGCTGTAGAAAGTATTCATATTACCTCGGATTCTGGTTCAAGAACTGTGAATGTAAACGGGACTTTACTGTTAAAGGCAGAGGTATTGCCGGAAAATGCAACAGATCAGTCTGTGGAATGGATATCGGATGATAACAATATTGCAACGGTAAATGAAAATGGTCTGGTTACAGGTATCAGCGAGGGTACTGTGACTATCAGGGCTAAACATGATGAGACGGAAGACACCATTCAGTTAATTGTTCAAAGAAATGAAATGACAGGATTTGATGTTCTTGCAGATAAGACAAGAGTCGTTGTAGGCAATACAGTAAAGGTTTCTGCTATTATTCAGCCGGAGGGATATCCGAATCGGAGTGTTACGTGGACTTCCTCAGATGAAACGATTGCAGCAGTAGACAGTAATGGGATTGTTACAACTACAGGAACGGGTATGGTAACAATCAAGGGTATCGCTAATGATAATCAAAGCTTTTTTGATGAAGTTATAATTCAGGTAGAGGATGTTAAAGCAGAGAAGGTTACGATCATTGGAAATGATAAAACATTCCTTATAGCAGGCGTAGGAGAGTTAGACCTAAAAGCCGCAGTCGAACCGGAAAATGCAAAAGATAAAGAGATAGAATGGAGCACTTCGGATGAAACGATTGCAACGGTAGACAGGAACGGCCATGTTGTTGCAGTAGGTCAGGGTAAAGTGATTATTAGAGCTGAGAATCCATCATCGGGTGCATATGACGAAGTAGCAATTACAGTATACGATTCGGCCCCTCTGGATTTAGACATTCAGGTATGGGTTACGAATCAATATCAGAAGTCAAATGTAGGAATTCATGTACCCGCTGACGGCACGCCAATAGATCCCCATTCAGCGATGAGTGAAATTTTTACAAATGGAGATAAAAGCTATAAATTTACAGGAATTATCCGTTATAGTGAGCTTATAGGAGATCAACCTGTGTGGAGTGATCTTCAAACAAAAGATATTGTAAAGAAGCTCCGCTATAATACGAAACTTCGATATGTTGAATATACTACGGTGAATAATCCCGGAGAAAATGACTGGAAACGTGTAGAGCAGAATAATAATGGTAAATTATGTGCATTTTATGAGTTCCTGCGGGGGGCAACAAATGATGGCTCAGATGTGAATATTGTTATCGGAGACTGGCCCTATGGAGATAATGAGGGCTCAGGACACGATAATCATACTATTCAGGTTAAGGTTATAAATGACGATACAGGAAACGAAATATATGATTCCGGAGTTATGCGCTATGATAATAATTCTAATGGGTATTATGGAAAGATTAAACTTGGATGTGATACATCCAGATACGAGGTGGATTATGCGACAATCCAGGATAGTAATGGAACACTGGAAAGGATAGATGCAGATGAGATTTCCCCAGAAGGAATCAGCGTACTTTTCCAATCGGGCAAAAAGAATCGTTATGTTATAGTGGCTCATATCAAAGCAAAAGAGTTTCATGTATCATATGACGCAAATGGCGGAACAGGGAATGTGCCTGAAACGGAACATATTAAAGCAGTCAATGGACAGACAGTTACTGTAGCTGGAAATCCGGTCCCAACCCGCGAGGATTATATTTTTGCCGGATGGGAATATGCCGGAACGAACTATTCAGGCGGAGACACATTTGAGATGCCCCCAAATGACATTGTGTTCAAGGCAAAATGGATTCAGGCAAGTAAAGTTATTAACTATATAGTCAATGATGAAAATATGGGTACGGTAACGAATCCAAGGGATATTATTAAATCCGATACTACAAGTGTACAGGGTTCCGTAGCAAATGCGAAACCGGGTTATCGTTTTGCCGGATGGTATGAGAACGGTCAATTAGTTACAGAAGAAAAGGTTTTTGTGCCAGTAGGACAACAGATAAAAGCAGTAACGTATGAAGCAAGATTTGAAGCAAGTGTTTATACGATTACTGCGCAGGTAATAAATGGAAGTATTTCTCCAAATGGAATGCAGACAGTGTATTATGGGAATTCGCTTAAACTGACATATAATGCAGCCCCGGGCTATGTGTTAGAAAGTGTAGTGGTGGATGGCAGAGATGCTTCTATCAATAAGGATTCCTATACATTTGTTAATGTAACGGATAACCACATAATCACGGTAACTTACAAAAGAGATACAAGCGGATTTAGTATTATCGACATAGACAAAGAATACGATGGAAATAAGGCTGGAATTACTTCTGCAGGGACATTACTTGAAGGAGAAAAATGGCAGTATTCAGAAAACGGAGAAGAATGGCAGGATAGTAATTTTGAGTATGTAGACGTGACTGCTCGTGGTTCAGATGAAAAGGGCAGGCCAGTTTATGCAAGAGTTATCTCAGGTGATACAGTTATATGGAATAATGATGGCGCTCCGGCTTATGTCAGGATCACGCCGAAGTCTGTAATCGTAACGGCAAATGCAGAAGAGAAGATGTATGGGCGTCCGGATCCGATATTTACAGCAAATG
>CAOJQZ010000056.1 GCA_948441955.1 uncultured Lachnospiraceae bacterium
ATAGCAATCCTCTGCAAGGGCTTCAAACGCACCATTAAACCACTCTGTTACATTTTCAGCGGTCTCTGCTTTTAGGAAATAATGGGAAAAATTATTGCAGGTTAAAAGCGGATCCATATATTTTTTCGCAAATACAGACTCGCCATTTCCGTTAATCAATGCCGGACTAAAAACAAGGGAACGCAGTTTACATTCCATAGCAGCTGCGGCGTAATGAAGAACATTTGGATTGATAATGATACAGTCTCCTTTTTCCAAAAGAAAGGAGGCTGACGGTATTTTTATATTCATCTGTCCGCTTTCTATATACACGATTTCCATTTCTTCATGCCAGTGCCACGGGATAATATCTTCCGGCCTGTCCGTGTGGTAAGAGGAATATCCGGCGCAGGGAAATTGGGGACTGCCGTGTGGTTGGAGTTCTTTTGATGCTTTATTTAGGTTCAGTCCGCATTTTTGTAAAGCCATATTTTTCCTTTTCTGCCGTTTGGCGTTTTTTTTATATTATACGTCTGGAAATGTATTGTATCAAGCGATATTTGACGGTATTCTTTTGGTAAACAAAAATTTAAGGAGGATGATAAGATGTTTCAGTTATTGCTGCTTATTATTTATATTGCTTTTATCAGTCTGGGACTCCCGGATTCTCTATTAGGTTCAGCGTGGCCGGCAATGTACCAGGAGTTCTCTGTACCTGTTTCCTATGCGGGTGGGATTTCTATGATTATTGCTGCCGGGACGATTATTTCCAGCCTGCAGAGCGACAGATTGACGAAAAAATTGGGAACAGGAAAAGTTACGGCTGTCAGCGTGTTCATGACTGCCGCTGCATTGTTTGGATTCTCAATTAGTCATTCTTATATTGCATTGTGCTTATGGGCTGTTCCTTATGGACTTGGGGCCGGAAGTGTGGACGCTTCTTTAAATAATTATGTTGCGCTCCATTACGCAAGCAGGCATATGAGCTGGCTTCACTGTATGTGGGGCGTGGGCGCTTCACTTGGCCCCTACATCATGGGTTATGCGTTGGCTGGCGGGCAGGGTTGGAATATGGGTTATCGTTATATCTCTGTTCTCCAAATTGTATTGACCGCTGTTTTGATTTTCAGCCTGCCGTTATGGAAGAAGCAGGAAAATGGCAGTGCAGGACAGACGGACGGAAAATGGAAAACCAAACCGCTTTCCTTACGTCAGATTATTAAAATTCCGGGAGCAAAAGAAGTTATGGTTACTTTTTTCTGCTACTGCGCGTTGGAGCAGACAACCGGCTTATGGGCAAGCAGCTATCTTGTGCTGCGGCGGGGATTGTCAGCGGAAACCGCCGCAGGATATGCAAGTCTGTTTTTTATGGGAATTACAACAGGCAGAGCTTTCAGTGGATTTTTGACAATAAAGTTAAACGATACACAGATGATACGGCTTGGACAGGGATTTATATTGCTGGGTATTGCGTTTTTGCCCTTTGGCAGCACAGGTTCATTGCTGGGGCTGATTTTAATTGGATTGGGCTGCGCCCCGGTTTACCCTTCTATTATACACTCCACGCCGGAACATTTTGGGGCAGATAAATCCCAGGCTATGATAGGCGTACAAATGGCGTCTGCTTATGTAGGAACCTGTTTCATGCCGCCTGTTTTCGGGCTTATTGCAAACCATGTCAGCATTTCTGTGTTCCCTGTTTATCTGCTGGCAGCATTGGCTCTCATGGCTGCCATGCACGAAAAAATGTTATCAAAAGTATGTGTAAATAAGGATGAATGTTAATGCTCTCTGCTTATAATGAAAATAAAAGCTGATCATAAGTGGGATAGGGAAGATAATGATCCGGAATCAAAGCCTCAGCAGCGCTGGCAGCAAGCCGCAGCTCTTCCATTTTTCCCAATATATCTGTATGACATGCTTTAGCGGCTGTCAAAGTATCTGCAATCCCTTCTACATCTGCGGCAGAGGCTGTTAACCCTGCGATTCCTTCTGTAACAGCAGCATAGGTTTTAGAGAGCTTTTCGATTAAAGCTTCCTCCGGCGCCGTAGATATAGAGGGCATAAAGGCCTTTTTATCCGCCCCATGCCTTGCAGTTTCTCCTGCATATGCGTTCAGGGCAGGAAGAAAGTCTTTTGTAAGCATCTCTGTCAGTGTCCGGGCTTCAATGAGGATTGTATTTACATAGTTTTCCAGCAGAATTTCATAGCGGGAAAAAATTTCATCCTTCGTAAAGATACGATGCTTTGTAAATAATTCCACATTTTTATCTGTAATGAACTGCGGAAGACAGTCCGGTGTAGATACAAGATTATAGAGGCCGCGTTTTTTAGCTTCCAAAATCCATTCCTCAGAATATCCGTTGCCGTTAAAAATAATTTTTTTATGTCTGGAAATGGCACGTTTGATAAGTGCATGGACCGCTGATTCCATGTCTTCTGCCTTTGTGCTTTCAAGCTCCCTGTAAAACTGCGATAATGCCTCGGCAACGGCTGTATTAAGTACAATGTTTGGGGTAGATACAGAGGCACAGGAGCCAAGCATACGGAACTCAAATTTATTTCCGGTAAATGCGAAAGGCGACGTCCGATTCCGGTCTGTATTGTCCTTTACAAAATGGGGCAGTACATGAGCGCCGATATCAAGCTGTACCTTTTCCTGCTTTCCGAAATAAGTATCATTTTCAATAGATTCCAAAACAGCAGTCAGTTCGTCTCCCAGAAATATGGATACAATGGCTGGCGGCGCCTCGTTACCGCCCAGCCGGTGATCGTTTCCTGCGCTGGCGGCAGAGATTCTCATAAGGTCCGCATAATCATCCACTGCTTTGATAACTGCCATCAGAAATACAAGGAATTGAATATTCTGTGCAGGAGTACGGCCCGGATTTAAAAGATTTACTCCGTCATTCGTAATCAGAGACCAGTTATTATGCTTGCCGCTTCCATTGATGCCCTCGAATGGTTTCTCATGAAGCAGGCATACCAGATCATGCTTTTCGGCAACATTTTTCATGATTTCCATTGTAAGCTGATTATGATCTACAGCTATGTTGGCAGTATCGAAAACCGGCGCCAGCTCATGCTGTCCAGGCGCTACTTCATTATGCTTTGTTTTGGCAGGGATGCCAAGTTTCCACAGCTCTATATCCAGATCATGCATATAAGCGGCAACTCTTGGTTTCAAAGAACCGAAATAATGATCCTCCATTTCCTGTCCTTTTGGAGCAGACGCACCAAATAGTGTTCTTCCGCAGAAAATCAGATCCTTTCGTTTGTTATATAAGCTTTTGTCTACCAGAAAATACTCCTGTTCAGGACCAATGGTAGTGGAAACTCTGGTAACCGTTTCATTTCCCAAAAGCCTTAACATCTTTACAGCTTCATTATTTAATGCTTCCATAGAGCGCAGGAGCGGGGTTTTTTTATCCAGAGCCTCTCCGCTGTAGGAGCAGAATGCAGTAGGAATATATAAGGTTCCGTCTTTAATGAAGGCTGGAGAAGTGGGATCCCACGCAGTATATCCTCTGGCCTCAAAGGTTGCCCTCAAGCCTCCGGACGGAAAGCTGGAAGCATCAGGTTCTCCCTTTACCAACTCCTTTCCGGAAAAATCCATAATAATCTCACCGTCTCCGGAGGGGGAGATAAAGCTGTCGTGCTTTTCGGCAGTAAAGCCAGTCATAGGCTGGAACCAGTGCGTATAATGGGTGGCGCCGTTTTCAACTGCCCACTCTTTCATAGCCACAGCTACAGAATTTGCTACATCAAGTTCCAGATGAGTACCATTTTCAATAGTTTTTCTGAGCGCCTTATACATATCCTTTGGAAGCTTCCTGCGCATAACCTTATCACTGAATATCATACTTCCATATAATTCTGGTATTTCTTTGTTCATTTTGTAATCTCCTTTCTACCACAATTTACTGTTATAAATAGAAAAAGCGCTTTGGAATGCTCCAAAGCGCCTTTGCTTATGGAAAGTAGTATACTCGTATTTTTCAGATTGTCAAGTATTGATTCGAACTTTTTGGAGGATTTGTGAAAAAATATTTGACAAACAGACCCAGAGGTACCATAATAATATCATTGAAGCGCTGACGAGGGCGTCAGAAATCGAGACAGGATTTCTGGCGCCCTTTTTGTATAGCTTAAAAAGCTCTTTATCTGTGGAGGAAGAAAGATGGCTGTAAAATATGTATTTGTTACCGGAGGTGTAGTGTCCGGGCTGGGAAAGGGAATTACAGCGGCATCGCTGGGGCGTCTTTTAAAGGCGAGAGGATACTTGGTGACCATGCAGAAATTGGATCCATATATCAATGTGGATCCTGGTACCATGAATCCGATTCAGCATGGAGAAGTCTTTGTGACAGACGACGGAACAGAGACAGATTTGGATCTGGGACATTACGAACGGTTTATAGATGAATGCCTGGACTGTAATTCTAATGTAACTACAGGAAAAATCTATTGGTCTGTTCTTCACAAGGAACGGCGGGGGGATTACGGCGGGGGAACTGTACAGGTGATTCCGCATATTACCAATGAGATTAAAGAAAGGTTTTATCAGGCTGCGTCTGTGGAGGAAGAACGGATTGTCATTATTGAAGTTGGGGGGACGGTTGGAGATATCGAAAGCCAGCCGTTCTTAGAGGCAATTCGGCAGTTTCAGCATGAGGCGGGACATGAAAACGCCATATTGCTCCATGTTACACTGATTCCCTATCTTAAGGCATCCGGCGAATTGAAAAGTAAGCCCACGCAGCAGAGTGTAAAAGAACTCCAGGGAATGGGACTGCGGCCGGATATCCTGGTGTGCAGAAGCGAGCGCCCAATTCCGGAAGAGATGAAGGAAAAGATTGCGCTGTTCTGTAATGTGCCAAAGGAACGTGTATTACAGAATCTGGATGTAGAGTATTTGTATGAAGCGCCCCTTGCAATGGAGGAGGAGCATTTGGCAGAGGCTGTGTGCAATGCACTAAAGCTTCCGTGTCCGGAACCAAACCTTAAGGACTGGAGAAAAATGGTGTATAACCTGAAGAATCCCAGGAAAGAAGTAGAGATTGCAATTGTGGGGAAATACATACAGCTTCATGATGCATACTTAAGTGTTGCAGAGGCGCTGAAGCATGGAGGGATAGAGTCTTGTGCCAGTGTAAGGATACGCTGGGTGGACTCCGGAGAGCTCCAGGAAGGAAATGTGGACGAAAAGCTTGGCGGAATTCATGGAATTCTGATTCCAGGAGGGTTTGGCGTAAGAGGAACGGAAGGAAAGATAGAAGCTATCCGGTATGCCAGGGAGAAGCAGATTCCGTTTCTCGGGATATGCCTTGGGATGCAGATGGCAATCGTAGAATATGCCCGTCATGTTCTTGGATATAAGGACGCCGGCAGTATGGAGCTAGATCCTAAGACCAATCATCCGGTCATTGCTCTTATGCCGGAGCAGGACGGAATCTTAGAATTAGGAGGAACCTTGCGCCTTGGGGCTTACCCATGTGTGCTGAGGAAAGGAAGCTTGGCAGAAAAACTATACCAGACAGAGGAGATCAGCGAGCGCCATCGCCATAGATACGAAGTGAATAATGCATACCGGGAAGAACTGGAAGCGAACGGACTGGCGCTTTCAGGGATATCGCCGGACGGAAGCATTGTGGAGATGCTGGAGCTTCCCGGCCACCCGTATTTTATAGCCACCCAGGGGCATCCGGAGCTAAAGTCAAGGCCTAACCGCGCACATCCCCTGTTCAGAGGGCTGATTCAGGCGGCGGCAGAATATCAACAAGGAAGGGAGAGAACATTATGACTTCAGGCTTATACAGAGCGCAGTTTGAGCACGATAACTGCGGAATCGGAGCTGTTGTGAACAGCAAAGGAATAAAGAGCCATAAGACAGTAGAAAATGCATTAAAAATTGTGGAGAATCTGGAGCACAGAGCCGGAAAGGACGCAGAGGGAAAGACAGGAGACGGTGTGGGTATTCTTCTGCAGATTTCTCATGGATTTTTTAAAAAGGTTTGCGCGCAGGCCGGGATTTTGATTGGACAAGAAAGGGAGTATGGGATTGCTCAGATGTTCTTTCCCCGGAATGAGCTGAAACGGAATCAGGCAAAGAAAATGTTTGAGATTATTGTGGAAAAGGAAGGGCTTGAACTTCTTGGATTCCGTGAGGTGCCGGTAGAGCCGGATGTCCTTGGACATAAGGCAAGGGAGTGCATGCCCCATATTGTTCAGGCATTTATTAAGAAGCCTGAGAGGGTTTCAAGAGGACTGGAATTTGATCGGAAATTATATATTGCCCGCAGAGTATTCGAGCAGAGTAATGATAATACCTATGTTGTATCCATGTCCAGCCGGACGATTGTATATAAGGGAATGTTTCTGGCAGGACAGCTTCGGACATTTTTCAGTGATTTGCAGGACAAGGACTATGAGTCTGCGATTGCTATGGTTCATTCCAGATTCAGCACAAATACAAATCCAAGCTGGGAGCGCGCCCATCCCAACCGTTTTATTGTTCATAACGGTGAGATTAACACCATCCGGGGAAATGCAGATAAAATGCTGGCAAGAGAGGAGACAATGGAGTCGGCTCACCTTAAAGGTGAGCTTCATAAGGTTCTCCCCGTGGTCAACACAAACGGATCTGACTCAGCCATGCTGGATAACACGTTAGAATTTCTTGTTATGAGCGGAATGGAGCTTCCTCTTGCATTGATGATTGCTATTCCGGAACCCTGGAGCAATAATAAAACACTTTCACAGGATGAAAGAGATTTTTATCAGTATTATGCAACGATGATGGAGCCGTGGGACGGTCCTGCCTCTATTGTCTTCTCGGACGGTGATAAGGTGGGGGCTGTTCTTGACCGTAACGGACTTCGTCCGTCCCGATATTATGTGATGAAAAACGGAGACCTTATTCTCTCTTCCGAGGTGGGAGTTTTAGCAGTACCGGAGGAAGAGATTGTTTTAAAGGAGAGACTTCATCCGGGGAAAATGCTTCTGGTAGACACTGTCCGGGGAAGGATTCTTCAGGATAAGGAATTAAAGAAAATCTATACGGCCAGCAGGCCATATGGAGAATGGCTGGATAGGAATCTAGTGGAGCTTAAGAGCTTAAAAATTCCAAATTGCCGTACGGAGGGTTATGAAGGGGAAAAAAGGCGGCAGCTTCAGAAAGCGTTTGGTTATACTTATGAGGAGTACAAAGGTTCGATCCGTAATATGGCGTTAAACGGGAGCGAAGCGATTGCCGCAATGGGGACGGATACGCCTCTTGCGGTACTGTCTGAGAAGAAAAGGCCCTTGTTTGATTATTTCAAACAGCTGTTTGCACAGGTAACAAACCCGCCGATTGATGCAATTCGGGAGGAGATAGTGACAAGTACTACGGTATATGCGGGAAAAAAGGGAAATCTGCTGGAGGAGAAGGCAGAAAACTGCCAGGTGCTGAAGATTAATAATCCGATTCTGACGAATACGGATATGCTGAAGATTAGGCAGATGAAAAGGGAAGGCTTCCGCACCGCGGTAGTCCCGATTGTCTATTACAAAAGTACGAGTCTTGCCCGGGCCATTGACAGGCTGTTTGTGGAGGTGGATAAGGCATATAAGGACGGAGCCAATATTCTGGTGCTTTCAGACCGGGGCGTGGATGAAAATCATATGCCGATACCCTCCCTTCTGGCAGTGTCTGCAGTACACCAGCATCTGGTAAATACGAAAAAACAAACCTCTCTGGCGTTGATTTTAGAGTCCGGCGAGCCCAGGGAGGTGCACCATTTTGCAGCGCTGCTTGGTTATGGGGCCTGTGCGGTAAATCCGTACCTTGCTCTTGATACAATTCAGGAGCTGATAGAGGAAAAGCTGCTGAATAAGGATTACTATGCGGCAGTTGAGGATTACAACAGCGCGGTTTTACACGGCATTGTAAAGATTGCGTCGAAAATGGGTATTTCAACGATACAGTCCTATCAGGGAGCAAAAATATTTGAGGCGGTTGGTATCTCTAAGGAAGTAACAGAGCAGTATTTTTCCGGTACGGTCAGCAGAGTGGGCGGTATTACACTGGAAGATATTGCAGAACAGGTGGAATATTATCATTCGAAAGCTTTTGATCCGTTGGGACTTGAAACAGATCTCACGCTGGATAGTCTTGGAAAGCATAAAAGGAGAAGCGGGGGAGAAAAGCACCGCTATGATCCGGAAACGATTCATCTGCTGCAGCAGTCGGCATGGACGGGAAGTTATCCGCTGTTTAAGGAATATACAAAAAAAGTTGACGAGGAGCAAAACGGAAATTTAAGAAGTCTTCTGGATTTCAATTATAATAAAGATGAAATTTCCATCCAGGAGGTGGAAAGCGCCAGGGACATTGTAAAGCGCTTTAAGACAGGCGCTATGTCCTACGGCTCTATCTCCCAGGAGGCTCATGAAACACTGGCTATTGCGATGAATCGTCTGCACGGGAAATCCAATACCGGCGAAGGCGGTGAGAGTGATGAACGTCTGGACTCGGCAGGGAGCAGTAATGACCGCTGCTCCGCAATTAAGCAGGTGGCGTCCGGACGATTTGGAGTGACAAGCCGTTATCTGGTAAGCGCAAAAGAAATTCAGATTAAGATGGCCCAGGGTGCAAAACCGGGGGAAGGCGGGCATCTGCCGGCGAGAAAAGTATATCCGTGGATTGCAAAGACAAGGCATTCTACACCGGGCGTCAGCCTGATATCTCCGCCGCCCCATCATGATATTTATTCTATTGAAGATCTTGCACAGCTTATTTATGATTTGAAAAATGCAAATAAATATGCACAGATTTCTGTAAAGCTTGTGTCAGAAGCAGGGGTGGGAACCGTGGCGGCAGGCGTTGCAAAAGCAGGTGCGCAGACAATTTTGATATCCGGATATGACGGAGGAACCGGCGCCGCTCCGGAAAGCTCGATTCATAATGCCGGACTTCCGTGGGAGCTGGGACTTGCAGAGACGCATCAGACGCTTCTCAAAAATGGATTAAGGAGCCGGGTGCGCATTGAGACGGACGGAAAACTTATGAGTGGGCGTGACGTTGCTGTTGCAGCTCTTCTTGGTGCAGAAGAGTTTGGATTTGCCACAGCGCCCCTTGTAACGCTGGGATGCGTGATGATGAGAGTCTGCAATCTGGATACTTGTCCGGCAGGCGTTGCAACACAGAATCCAAAACTTCGGAGACGCTTTAAAGGAAAACCGGAATATGTGGAGAATTTCATGCTGTTTATTGCAGAAGAGCTTCGGGAATATATGGCGAAGCTTGGCGTCCGTACGCTGGATGAAATGGTAGGAAGAACCGATCTTCTGAAGATAAAGGAAGGAGTAAGCCTGCCGGCAGCGGCTAAAGTAGATTTATCAGAAATCCTATGGAATCCTTTTAGCAGTGGAACTGCCCGCCCTATATTTACGCCTTCTCAGTCATATGATTTCCAGCTTGAGAAGACATTGGATGAACGAATACTTTTAAAAAGGCTTAAAACCGCAGTAGAAAAGGGAGAAAAGGCTTCTGCAAAATTAAAGGTGGGAAATACGGACCGGGCGCTTGGTACAATTTTGGGTGCAGAGATTACAAGGCATCATAAGAACGGAATGCCGGAGGACACGATTACAGTAGAATGTACCGGCGCCGGCGGCCAGAGCTTCGGCGCATTTATTCCGAAGGGTCTTACATTGTCTCTGTGCGGTGATACCAACGATTATTTTGGAAAAGGACTTTCCGGAGGAAAGCTGATTTTGTATCCGCCGAAGAACAGGGGGTATAAGGCAGAGGAGAATATTGCCGCAGGAAACGTGGCGCTTTACGGCGCTACCAGCGGGAAAGCATATATAAATGGTGCAGCGGGCGAACGTTTTGCAGTCCGAAACTCCGGGGCCTACGCGGTGGTTGAAGGTGTAGGCGAACATGGCTGTGAATATATGACCGGAGGAAGGGTGGTTGTACTTGGAAAGACCGGTAAAAACTTTGCGGCAGGTATGAGCGGCGGAATTGCCTATGTGCTGGACGAGGACAATCATCTGTACCGAAATCTGAATAAGGATATGATTTCTATCGAAAAGGTAGAAAATAAATATGATGTTCAGGAATTGAAACAGATGATTAAAGAGCATGTAGAGGCTACCGGATCAGCTCAGGGTTCACGTATTCTTGAGGCTTTTGAAGAATATCTTCCGAAATTTAAAAAAATTATCCCTTATGATTATAAGAAAATGCTTGCGCTCTCCGCCAGACTGGAAGAAAAGGGAATGAGTACCCAGCAGGCGCAGATGGAAGCATTTTATGAGAGCTTTCAGATGAAAGAAACGGAGGAATAAGAGATGGGAAAAGTGACAGGGTTTTTAGATTATGAGAGAAAAAGTTCAGAAGCAGAGGAACCTCTTAAGAGGATTCGCTATTTTCATGAATTCCGCACTTCGTTACCATTAGACGAGCAAAGTAAGCAGGGAGGACGCTGTATGGCGTGCGGCGTGCCTTTCTGCCAGAATGGAGGGATGATTGGAGGAATGGCTTCCGGATGCCCTCTTCATAATCTGGTGCCTGAAACAAATGATCTGGTCTATAGCGGGAACTGGAGGCAGGCGTATGAGCGTCTAAGTAAGACACATTGCTTTCCGGAGTTTACAGGCAGAGTGTGTCCTGCCCTGTGCGAAGCAGCCTGTACCTGTAATTTAGAAGGAGAGCCGGTAGCTGCAAAGGAAAATGAAAAAGCGATCATTGAGCATGCCTTTTTAAGCGGCTGGGTGGCGGCAAGGCCGCCCAAGGTGCGCACCGGAAAAAAGGTTGCCGTAATTGGGAGCGGTCCGGCAGGCCTTGCCGTGGCACAGCAGTTAAACCGCAGAGGCCATTTGGTTACAGTATTTGAACGAAGCGATCGGATTGGAGGACTGCTCCGGTATGGGATTCCGAATATGAAGCTTGAAAAAGAGGTTTTAGATCGGCGGCTTGCGCTTATGGAGGCGGAAGGAATTGTATTTAAAACAAATACAGATGTGGGAAAGAATACTTCGGCAGAGATACTTAAGAAGGAATTTGACAGAATTGTACTGGCATGCGGGGCTTCTGAACCGAGGGATATCTGCGTCCCAGGGAGGGACAGCAAGCATATTTACTTTGCGGTAGATTTTTTAGCCTCTGTTACAAAGAGTCTTTTGGACTCAGGACTTGAGGATGGGAAATATATTCAGGCAAAGGGGAAACACGTACTGATCATTGGAGGAGGCGATACAGGAAATGACTGTGTGGGGACAGTGATACGTCTGGGCGCAGAGTCTGTAACACAGCTTGAAATGATGCCCAGGCCCGACACACAAAGAAACAAAACAAATCCGTGGCCCCAGTGGCCGAGGGTACTGAAAACCGACTATGGACAGGAGGAGGCAATTGCAGTTTACGGAAGTGATCCGCGTATTTACGAGACAACTGTGAAGGAGTTTCGGAAGGACAAAAATGGAAATGTAAAACAGGCGGTTCTTATAACATTGGAGGCAAAACAGGACGAAAAAACCGGAAAAACGAATATGCTTCCTATTCCTGGAAGCGAAAAAGCTATTTCAGCGGATTTGGTTCTGATTGCGGCAGGATTTTCAGGAAGCCAGTCCTATGTAACAGATGCATTTAAGGTGAAAGTGGATTCCCGTACAAATGTGTGGTCAGAAAAAGGACATTATGAGACAACGGTGCCGGGGATTTTTGCCTCAGGCGATATGCACAGAGGACAGTCTCTTGTGGTATGGGCGATCAAAGAGGGGAGAGAAGCGGCAAAAGCCATAGACGAATCACTGATGGGGTATACAAATCTGTAAAAAACCGTTGATATTTTAAGCCTCTGGGAATATAATCTTTACAGGCGCCGGATTTTGGCGGAATATGAAATAAAATGAGTTATAAGGAGTGTGTGTACACATGCAAAGAGTACTGATTATTGATGAAAAACCGGAGGAGATCATAAATCTAAAAACGATTTTAGAAGGTGAGTATGAGATTACGACTGCCCATACGGTGAAGGAAGCGCTTGACTATGCAGAAACTGGAAGACACTCATTGATACTTCTGGATACAGCGATGCCGGAGATGGAGGATTTTAAGCTATTAAAGGACATACAGGAGAGAGTTATGCCGTGGCATATTCCGGTACTTCTGATAACAGAGGGTTCTGATACAGAAAGGGAGGAGAGAGGACTCGTACTGGGAGCAGCAGATCATGTTGTCCGCCCGTTTTATCCGCTGCTTTTAAAAACAAGAGTAGATACCCATGTCCGGATGTATCAGTACCGGAAAAAGGATGAACAGCAGGAGACCATGACAGACCAGATAACAGGCGTGGCGAACAGGCAGCGTTATGAGCTTAACAGAACCTTAAGATGGCAGGAGGCAGTCCGTTTAAATGTTCCGGTTTCTATCTGTATGTTTGATCTTGATAAATTCAGAGCATATAATGAGCAGTACGGCTATCCCGCCGGAGATAAAGTTCTGGCCTCTGTGGCAGGGGCCGTTTCCTCTAAGCTGAAAAGAAGCACGGACTTTTTTGCCCGTTATGGCGGGGAAGAATTTATTGCGGTTATCTTAGGGGGAGAGGACAGCGCTGTATTTGAACATATGAAAAAGATACGCCAAGCGGTGGAGGAGCTTCAGATCCCCCATGGTGGTTCTGCTTTCCAGCGGATCACTGTAAGTATCGGCGGAGTTACAGTTGTTCCGCAGATTGGAGATAAATACGATACATATTTTGAAATTGTGGAAAATATGCTTGCAGAAGCAAAACAGTCTGGAAGAAATCAGGTTGTATGGATGAATAAGGAGATGGATAAGCTTAAAGAACATATGGATTGAGAGAGTATGAATGATGAGAGGATTAAAAAAGATATTTGCTCCTGTGGATATGACAGTGGGGAAACCATGGGAGGACATTGTGATATTCACAGTGCCGATGCTGATCGGAAATATTGCTCAGCAGCTGTATAATACGGTGGACAGCGTGGTGGTGGGCCAGTTTGTGGGGGATAATGCCCTTGCGGCAGTAGGAAGCGCCGGCCCGATATTAAATCTTCTGATTGTGCTTTTTGTCGGAATCAGTATGGGATCGGGAATTATGGTATCTCAGTATCTTGGTGCAAGGAACAGAGAAGCATTGTCAAAAACCATAGGGACCTCTGTTGTTCTGACGGCAATTGCTTCCCTGTTAGTTATGGTAATAGCTACCCTTGCGGCAAGGCCGCTTTTGGAGCTTCTTGATACGCCGGAGACAATTATTGACTGGTGCACCTCATACCTCAGGATTCTTTTCGTGGGTATTGCCGGGATGGCATTTTATAATATATTAAGCGGTATCTTAAGAGGTCTGGGAGATTCCATGTCGGCGCTTCTTTACCTTTTGGTGGCCAGCGGCCTTAATATTGTGTTGGACCTTTTATTTGTTGCCAGATATCATATGGGTGTTGCCGGAGTGGCCCTTGCGACAGTAATTGCTCAGGCTGTTTCAGCATTATTATGCTTTTTCAGACTTACGAGGCTTAAAAAACTTTTTGACATGGAGTGGAAATATATCCGATTTTTTAAGCAGTATGCTTCCGGCATCGTTCGCCTTGGCGTACCGTCCGGTGTGACACAGGCAATTATGTCGATGGCCATGCTGGTTGTACAGTCTTTGACAAACAGCTTTGGCGAGCTTTTTATCGCGGCGAATGTCATTGTCATGCGTGTGGATGGATTTGCTATGATGCCTAATTTTTCCTTTGGAACTGCGATGACAACTTATGCAGGGCAGAATGTAGGCGCGGGAGAGTACGAACGCGTGTCAAAGGGAGCAAAGCAGGGGACGCTTATGGCTATGGGAACATCAGCCGTGATTGTGGCGCTGATTCTCCTGTTCGGAAGACACCTGATGAAAATATTCACCAATACGCCGGAACTGGTGGAGCTTAGTATGAATATGATGCGGATTCTTGCCATAGGCTATGTGGCCGTAGCGGTAACGCAGACATTGTCCGGCGTTATGCGGGGAGCAGGCGACACGATAACCCCCATGTGGATATCTATGGTCAGCACGATCATCATTCGTGTGCCGTTAGCATACGGACTGGTACATCTGACAAAAACTCCGGAGTTCCCCCAGGGACAGAGGGCGTGTATATTTGTATCACTTCTGATGTCATGGGTACTTGGCGCGGTGATAACCAGTATCTTCTATAAAAGAGGGAAATGGAAAGAGAAGGCTGTATAGTTTGTGAATTTGTAAAAAGGGACAGGGATTTGTCTTGCCAGCCCAGATGAACAGGAAAAGGAACGGCGGACAAATAAGATAAAGGATTAACCCGCAAAAACGGAAAGTGAAAGAAGCAGGTCGTTCTGTGATATCAGCAGAGCGGCCTGTTGTCATACATATAAAAGGCAGCAATATTGATGAGCATATGAATATTTGGTGCTATACACGATTAGCATATATAAAACCAGGAAGGAAAAAATATACACAATTTGTATATGCCAAATTGGGGATGTTTCTTCTTAAGGAAATGTATTATAATGCTGATAAGGGAGGGCGGAAATGATGTTTAAATTAGCGGAAAACAAAAAAATAGGTCAATACTTGAGGGGACGCATAGACGAGCGATTCAAGAGCCGCCGACAGTTTTGTAAAAGATATCTTGAGGAAATGGGCGAGAAGGCGGACAGAGAACAGATACAGAAAATGTCAAACCGCCTGTCGCAGATATTGAATGGGAAAAAGGGAATCCAACTATATGATCTCCCGTTGTTTTGTCGGCTGCTGGAGGTCTCCTGCGAGGAGGTACTTAGTGCTGGGAAGATCCATACTCCCGCATCTTCGCGTTTGACCAATTATACCGCCGCTTTCTCCAAAGATAGGAGAGAGTGGGAAATGTATGTAAGCAGGGAGGATTCGCCAATTCTGAATGCCGATGAGTATGGGAAAACCTTTATTGACTATGCGTTGGAAGCGGGAAATTACGATCTCCTGAAATACATGATGGACAAGAAATACATCTGGTTTGTGGGGGCAGATAAAAAGGACTGTTTTACAGGATTTGGAGCAGGGACCAGCATAGAACAAACGATATTTCCGTATCCACGGAATTTGAATGTTTTAGATGCGCAGCTGAAGATACGGGATGAACTACGAACGCACATGATTGCTCTGGCTATCCAACATAAGGATATGGAAATGTTGGATAGCCTTCACGCAAGGGAAATTCCCACTCTATATCAAATATCTTTTTATTCATCTTCGGCAACAAATGTCTGCACACAGTATTACAACGCAAAACTCATGGAGGCGCTCACTCTTGCAGACAACAAAATTTTAGAATACTTTTCCAGAGAGTTTGAAATTATTGACAGGTGTGGATTTTCGAACAAATTTGTCTTTCCTTTTATTGGCGAGTTGATTGAGAGACTCCTTCAAAACAAAAACAGTTCTGCAAAATATATGCTGAAGGATGCCGTTCGGCACAACCAGTATGTTTATGACCAGTTGACCTCCTTGTTGGCCGATACAGTTCGTTTCTATAGAGGATTGTATTATGACATGACAGATATAACGGTAAAAAATGATCTGGCAGAGGGTATCCTAAAGAATTTATGTTTTTATGATGACGGAAGTTTAGTCAGTTATTTTGCGAGGGTCCCGGGGACGAAGAAGGGATTAAGCTCCAATATTATCCGGGTTAATGCAAAATCAACGGATACCATGATAAACCGCCGGATTTCAGAGCTGAATGAATTGTATGAAGCAATTCATCACATAACACCAAGCTTTGAAGGAGATGCAGAGCAATGATTTTTGATGAATTTAAGAGTGTCGCTCAATCATCTAAGATGATTTTGCAACACCCCTTTGGGATACTCTCTGTAAAATCCGGTTCATTACACCGCCTTTACAAGTCTTTTTACATTTCATGCAGCCGCT
>CAOJQZ010000057.1 GCA_948441955.1 uncultured Lachnospiraceae bacterium
GTAAAGGTAAAAGAGGAGGTTTTATAAAATGAAGATCAGGGAAGGTTATATGCCATATCTGGGGTATAAGACTTATTATCGTATTGTCGGGGAAAGAACAGGTGACAAGAAGCCTCTTGTGCTTCTTCACGGCGGCCCAGGTTCTACACACAATTATTTTGAAGTCTTAGACAGACTTGGGGAGGAAGACGGACGGGAGATTATTATGTATGATCAGATTGGCTGTGGAGAATCCTATGTGGAGAAGCGGCCGGATTTATGGAATGGGAAGACATGGATTGACGAGCTTATTGCATTGAGAGAGCATCTGGACCTGAAAGAGATCCATCTTCTGGGACAGTCCTGGGGCGGTATGCTTCTTCTGGACTATGTATGTAATTATAAGCCGGAGGGGCTTAAAAGCCTGATTCTTTCCAGCACGCTTCCTGCCTCATGGATGTGGGGAATCGAGCAGCATCGTATGATAAAAGAGCTTCCGCAGGATATGCAGGATGCTATTGAGAAAGCCACGTCTTCCAATGATTACAGTGATCCTTTATATCAGGCGGCTGAAGCAGAGTATATGCGTCGTCATGCGTCAGGCGCCCTAACAGAGGATTCGCCGGAATGTCTGAGACGTCCGGCAAAAAAGGGCAGGGAAGCTTATGTTACAGGATGGGGACCGAATGAGTATACACCCTTGGGTACTCTAAAGGATTATGATGTGACAGAGCAGCTTAAGGATATTGCAGAGCCGGCTCTTGTTATCAGCGGCGGAAATGACCTGTGTACCCCGTATATCGCGAAATATATGTATGACCGAATACCAAATGCCAGATGGGAACTGTTCCGTACCTGCCGCCATATGTGCTTTGTAGAAGACAACGACAGATATATAGAGCTTATGAGGGAATGGCTGAATAAGAACGATTAGGGGACGGAGGTTTTCTAGAAACCTCCGTCAAATCCGATAATCTGTCCTGTCAGATAACCCGGCGCATGGGCTGTATCCCATATTATTTTTGCAGCTTCCTCCGGAGTGCCGAATCTTCCCATAGGAATTGCATTTTCTAATGCTTCACGTTCTTCTTCATTTAACTGTCCGTTCATTTCTGTATCAATGACTCCCAATGCAAGGGCGTTTACCTGGATGTTACTTGGTGCAAGCTCCTTTGCAAGGGCCTTTGTCAGTCCGTTTACTCCGGCCTTGGAAGCGGAATAGGCAGCTTCGCAGGAAGCTCCGTAACTGCCCCACATGGAGGATACATTAATAATTCTTCCGGACTTTTCGGATATCATGGGAGGCAGCGCTTCCCTGCAACAATAGAAAACAGAGGAAAGATTTGTCTGAATGACACGGTTCCATTCATCATCACTCATATCCATGAGAAGACCGATGTGGGATACTCCGGCATTATTAATCAGAATATCCAGATGCGTGGAGAGGCTGTAGATCTTTTGAAACATGAGCCTTACAGCATTCGGATCCGCGGCATTGCCGGGAACAAGAGTGCAGGAGCCATTTCCTTCTCTTTCTATCCTTCTTTTTACTTCCTCTAATTTACCGAGAGACCCACTGCAGTTTAGAAATACATGATATCCTTTTCCGGCGAAATAAAGAGCAGTGCTTCTCCCAATGCCTCTGGACGAGCCCGTAATCAAAACATGTCGCTGATTCATAAAAATTCCTCCTTAAGTTGATTATACGTTATGCAGGCGTGAAATCCAATAAGTATTAAAAAATTATTAAATCTTTCAATTTAGAGAGCGATTTCTAAAGGCAAGTGCTATGATTGACGTGTTAGTCTACATAAAATAGCAGAAAAGAGGATTTGCATGTTATCAAAGCTCAGCGTTAAAAAACCATATACAGTTATTGTGGGAATTGTTTTGATTATTATACTTGGCGTAGTGTCATTTACAAACATGACGGTGGATCTGCTCCCGAGTATGAACCTTCCGTATGCACTGGTTATGACCACCTATCCGGGAGCAAGCCCGGAGGAAGTGGAGGAGGTCGTGACCAAGCCGGTGGAACAGACCATGGCAACGGTAAGTAACATTAAAAATATACAGTCAGTTTCCAGTGAGAATTCATCAACCGTTATTCTGGAATTTGACCAGACGGCCAATATGGATTCTGTCACGATTGAGATGCGGGAGAGTCTTGACCAGATCAGCGGTTACTGGCCGGAGGGCGTGGGAAATCCGTTGATTTTGAAACTAAATCCGGATATGATGCCGGTTTTGATCACCGCGGTCAGTGCAGAAGGGGAGCATGCGTCGGATGTCAGCCGGATAATTGAAGACGAGGTAGTGCCGGAGGTGGAAAGTGTTGAGGGAGTCGCTTCGGTTACTACAACAGGAAGTATAGAAGAGACTGTGGAAATCACAATAAATGAGCAGAAGGTAACTGCACTGAGCGATGATATTAATGCAGAGATGAAAGCTAAGATAAACGAGGCGAAGGCGGCCCTCGATGAGGCAAAAGCTCAGGTAGAAAGCGGAAAGAATGCCCTTGCATCGGGAAAGGCACAGGCAGCACAGGGGCTTTCTGAGGCAGAGGCCCAGATGTCCGTAAAGGGAGAAGAGCTTAAGCAGGCCCAGCTTGAAATTACAGAAAAGATGGCGGAGCTTAATGTGTCAGAGACACAGCTTACACAGTCCCTTGCAGCCGTACAGGCAGGAAAGCAGGAGGCAGAGGCAAGACTTACAGAGCTTGAGACTGCCAAAAGCAGCTACGATGCCGCCCAGGCGGGACTTGCGGCGCTTAAGGCAAAGGAAGATGCGGGAATCGATCTCACAGATGAAGAAAAGGCTCAAAAGGCAGCTCTTGAGGGAGTGGCTGCAGAGCTTGAACCCATCGTCGAAAATTATGACGCTGCAGTACTGGTTTTAAATACAACACTCGCAGAGCTTACAGAGCAGGAGACAGAGCTTGCGGCTGGCCAGGAGCAGCTTGCAGCCGGAAAGCAGCAGCTTGCAGACCTCCAAAAGCAGGTAAATGAAGGGGCCCTTACTCTTGCAGAGGCCAGGGGGCAGCTTGCGGCCGGTCAGCTTGAAGCAGCGGCGGGGCTGGGGGAAGCGTCCGCCCAGCTTGCGGCCGGTGAGTCTGCCCTTCAAATGCAGGAGGCCCAGATGGAACAGGCCTCTTCACAGGCAGGCGCTTCCGCAGACGTAGGCAGTATGCTCTCGGCGGATACGATTAAAACAATTCTGGCGGCGCAGAATTTCCGCATGCCTGCAGGATATGTAAATGAGGATGGTATTGACTATCTGGTACGTGTGGGAGAAAAGTTTAAAAGTATAGAGGAACTAAGAGAGCTGGTGCTTCTTGATATGGAAGGCGTAGATCCGGTAAGGCTCTCGGATGTGGCAAAGGTAGAACTGGTAAATAATGAAGACGAGACTTATGCAAGGATAAACGGAAGACCGGGCGTGATGCTGAGTATTCAGAAGCAGACCGGGTATTCTACCGGGGACGTCAGCGATCGTGTGCTTGAGAAACTGGCTCAGGTGGAAAAGGAGCATGATGGAATCCGGGCAGTTACTTTAATGGATCAGGGAATTTATATAGACCTGATTGTAAATTCTGTGCTTCAGAATTTGCTCTATGGGGCTGTGCTTGCAATTATTATTCTGCTTGTCTTTTTGAAAAGCGTACGCTCTACCTTCGTGATTGCCTGTTCCATTCCAATCAGTATTATGGCGGCTGTTGTGGCAATGTATTTTTCGGGAATAACGCTGAATATTATATCTCTGTCCGGTCTTGCTCTGGGCGTAGGCATGTTGGTGGATAATTCTATTGTTGTAATCGAGAACGTATACCGGATGAGAAACGAAGAAGGAGCATCGGCCTCAGAGGCTGCCATAGAGGGGGCGAAACAGGTAAGCGGCGCGATTATGGCTTCCACTCTTACAACCGTCTGTGTATTTCTTCCGATTGTATTTACACAGGGAATCACAAGGCAGCTTTTTGTGGATATGGGGCTGACAATCGGTTATTCGCTTCTTGCAAGCCTTTTGGCGGCGCTTACCGTAGTGCCTATGATGTCGTCAGGACTTCTTAAGAAAACGTCCAAGAAGGAATCGATATTATTTATCCGCATTAAGGAAATATATGGGAAGGTCCTTGCAAGAGCGCTTAAGCTAAAGATGGTTGTTCTTGTAGCTTCGCTTCTTCTGTTTATTGGAAGTATTATGCTTGCCGTATCCCGGGGAACGGAGTTTATGCCGGATATGGAGAGCACGCAGATCAGCATTACCCTTGAGACAGAGGAAGGAACACCTCTTGAGGACACAGCAAAGGAGGCTGACAGCCTCATGGCGCGTCTTGAAGAGATTGAAGATATCGAGGATGTAGGAGCGTTGGTGGCAGCAGGAGATATGCTGGGAACCCAGACAGCATCCAATCAAGTGCAGTTTTATGCGATTACGGGAGAGAATCCTTCTCTGTCCAACAGTGAGCTTCAGAAAAAAATTGAGGAACTTGCCGGGGATATCAACGGAGAAGTAACAGTAAATATGTCGAATATGGATATGAGCGCCCTTGGAAGCAGCGGAGTAAATATCCGTATAAAGGGCCGGGATCTGGATAAGCTTCAGGAGCTTGCAAAGGATGTAAAGAAGCTTGTGGAAAATACGGAAGGAACACAGAATGTATCAGACGGTACAGAGGACAGCAGTGAAGAGCTTCGAGTAATCGTAGATAAGTCAAAGGCCGTCTCACGGGGGCTTACCGTCGCACAGGTTTATCAGGAGCTTTATAAAAAGCTTGCCGAACCGGGGACTGCAATGACTTTGAGTACAGATACACGGGATTATGACGTTTATCTGGCAGATGATGCAAATGAAAAACTTACAAGAAATGATATCAGGGAAATGGTGCTGAATGTCAGCAGGCAGGATGGAACAATGGAGGAGGTAAGGCTTGCAGATGTAGCCGTATTTGAGGAGGGCTTAAGCCTGCAGTCTATCACCCGGAACGGGCAGAGCAGATATATGACGGTAACCGCTGAGATTAAGGAGGGAGATAATATTGGTCTTGTCAGCAATCGGATTAAAGACGCACTAAAGAGCTATGAAGTTCCGGAAGGATATGAGATTGAGATGACCGGTGAGGATGAGACAATTAATGAGGCGATGATCGAGTTATTTAAAATGCTTGCTCTGGCGCTGGCTTTTATGTATCTGATTATGGTGGCACAATTTCAGTCCCTGCGTTCGCCCTTTATTATTATGTTTACAGTACCCCTTGCATTTACCGGAGGTCTATTTGCACTGTGGCTCAGTGATATGCCTGTCAGTGTTATTGCAATGATTGGGTTTGTCATGCTTTCGGGTATTATTGTGAATAACGGAATTGTATTTATTGATTATACCAATCAATTGATTGAGGAAGGAAAGGGGCAAAGGGAGGCTCTTGTGGAAGCAGGAAAGACGAGACTGCGCCCGATCATCATGACGGCACTTACTACGATCCTGGGATTATCGACTATGGCGCTTGGATTTGGGATGGGCGCAGATATGGTGCAGCCTATGGCAGTTGTGACAATCGGGGGATTAATATACGGAACCATATTGACATTAATTGTTGTTCCATGTATCTTTGACTTATTCCACAGGAGGAAAAAGCATGATTGATAAGGCAATAGAATTTGCAACGAAAGCCCACGAAGGACAGAGGAGAAAGGGGACAGAGCGTCCATATATTGTACATCCGCTGGAGGTTGGAGACATTGTCTCCACCATGACGGATGATAAGGAGATTATAAGCGCGGCTATCCTTCATGATACCATTGAGGACTGCGAAGGCGTATCCCAGAGAGTTTTAGCACAGGAATTTTCAGAGCGTGTGGCTTATATGGTAGCCAGAGAAAGCGAGGATAAGTCCAAGACATGGATGGAGCGCAAGACGGCAACGATAGAGCACTTAAGGAATGCGCCCTACGAGATACAGATGATAGGCCTTGCGGACAAGCTGTCTAATATGCGGGACATAGACCGTGACTATCCAGCCATAGGGGAAAAGCTTTGGAGCAGATTCCGCATGAAGGATAAGCATGTTATCGGATGGTACTATAAGGGAGTGAGGGACGCCCTCAAGGAAGCGTTTAAAGGGGCGGAAGCGTATAAGGAATACTGCCGGCTGATTGAAAAAAATTTTGGGGAATAAATATAAATTAATTTTTTTTACACAATACAGTTTTACAGGCACTTACAGGATACCATTCACAGTCTCCGCAGATGTCTTCCAGAATTTCAGGAGTCATTTTCTTTCGTATTTCTCGGGTAATGTCCTGATATATATAAGTTTTTTCTTCTATATGAAAATATTCAGTGACCTTCTTGTCATAGGAGGTTACTTTTTTATTGTCTTTACAAAGAGACTTATCGATCATATTCGGACAGCAGGAACAGAGATCATCCGCGGAGAAAACTATTTCCACAGGAACAAGGACATTTTTTCTGAGGGCTGCTGTAATCCGGTTCATATTTTCCACAAAGGCATTGTCATAGCCTTTTCCGCTATAGCTTTGTGTGCAGAGAAGATGATGGGGTCTTAAACGCATACAAACGCCCCCAGTCTTGTACGGATTTTAAACCCGATAACAGAAGCTAAGACAGCTTTTAAAACTGCAGTTGGGATAAAGGGGAGGACGCATGCGGATACAGCGGCCATAACGGTGCTGCCCATGAGAAGACAAAACATTAACACGCCGATTACATAGTTCGTAAGTGTTCCGGCAGCCAGACAGAGTATAAATCCGCTTTTTACCGGCTTAAATCGTTCTGCGCCTAATCCAATGATGTATGCCATGACTGGAAAAGATAGGAGGAATCCCCCTGTCGGTCCGGCAAAATACTGTATTCCTCCCGTAAAACCGGCAAGCACCGGCAGCCCTGCGGCGCCTAGAAGTATGTAAATAAAGGCAGCAGCACTTCCCCTTTTAGAACCCAGCACAATGGCAGAGAGAGTAATGGCAAAGGTCTGCATCGTCATAGGAACGCCTAAGGGCATAGGAATAGAAATCTGCGCCATAATAGCAATAACGGCAGTACATAGAGCAACAGAACAAATATCCTGAATAGATAAATTTGATTTTGTCATGAGATCCTCCTCAGCCTTGTGGTATTTGATAAATAATATTGTACAGTTTCTGCTAAGAAGCTGCACGTTAAGTATATAAAATAAAGGGGAAAATGTCAACCATATAATATAATAAGTTAACAAATAAAAGGAGGACCCCCTATATACACAGTATTTTAAAGGAAAGTTGCCACAAACAAAAAAAAATGTGTATAATATTTATAATAAATATTTTAGGAGCGTTCCAATGATTATCAGTGCAAGCAGAAGAACAGACATTCCAGCGCTCTATCCAGAGTGGTTCATGAACCGTTTAAGAGAGAGGAAAGTAATGGTTCCCAATCCTTACAGCCGAAAGAAGATAAGCAGTATCCGGCTATCTCCGGATACAGTGGATTGTATTGTCTTCTGGACGAAAAATCCGGAGCCTATCATTCCTTATCTGAAAGAAATTGACAGAATGGGATATAAGTACTATTTTCAGATGACGATTACGGATTATGAGGAGGATTTAGAACCAGGCGTTCCGTGTACCGAGGAGTCCATCGCCACATTTCTTCTGCTTAGTGAAATAATTGGGCCTCAGCGAATTGACTGGAGATTTGACCCTATACTTTTATCGGATAAATATACTGCGGATTATCATGCAGAAAGATTTGAGATGATGTGTCAGTGGCTTCATAAGGCAACGGAAAGATGCGTTATCAGCTTTATTGACGTCTACCGGGAGGCAAGATATCCGGAGCTTGAGCAGGAGGAAATAGAGGCGCTGGCAGAGCAACTGTCAGGAATTGCAAGGAAATACAGGCTTCCGTTATATACCTGTGCGGAGAAAACAGAGTTGTCCCGTTATGGAATTGGGCATGGCGCATGCATAGATAAGGAGCGGATTAAGAATATTATCGGGTATAAGCTGGACGTGAAGAAGGATCATGGACAGCGGCCCCAGTGCAGATGTGCGGAAAGTATAGATATAGGAATATATGATACGTGTATTAACGGATGCAAATACTGTTATGCAACCGGAACACAGGAGAGCGTCAGGAAGAAACATGAGCAGCATGATCCCTATTCTCCGCTTTTGGTGGGGAATTTAAAGGGGGATGAGATGATTATTGAGAAGAAGCTTCAAACAAATATGGATAATCAGATATCCTTGTTTGATCTGCCTGGGATGGGATTGGGGACGTAGTAAAATTAATTTTACTACGTCCCAGATTTAAATTACCCTGTCCCAAATTAAAAATACCTTGTCCCAGTTGAAAAATGCATAAAAGCATATTAAAATGTTTTGTAAATTGTGGGAGAAGATGGAAAAATGGAAGAGATAAGAAAGCGAATAGTGTTTCATGGGCGGGTTCAGGGAGTCGGATTTCGATATACTGCAAAATATCTGGCACGTTCTCTTGGACTCACAGGATGGGTAAAAAATGAAGGGGATGGAACTGTGATTATGGAAGTGCAGGGACGCAAGACACGGATTAATGAGCTGTTAAAAGGAATAAACAGGAATTCGTTTATAGATATTGACTGGATGGATACAGAAGAGATAGCTGCGAAGACAGAGAGTTGTTTTTCAGTAAGATAGTGTATAAAATAGGGACAGGGTTTTTTCAATCTGGGACGTAGTAAAATTAATTTTACTACGTCCCCAAGGAGCAAGGAGGCAGGGTATGGTTATTCAGGGCTTACAGAAGCTTACTCTTTTGGACTATCCGGAGAAGGTTGCATGTACTGTTTTTTTGGCGGGATGTAATTTTCGTTGTCCTTTTTGTCACAATGCGTCGCTTGTAATTGATACGCATAAGAATAAGGAGATTTCCAGGGAGACGTTTTTCGATTTTCTAAATAAGCGCAAGGGAATCCTTGACGGCGTGTGTGTTTCAGGCGGGGAACCGCTTATCCAATCCGGGATTGAGGAATTTCTGGAGAAAATTAAGGAACTGGGTTTTCTGGTTAAGATTGACACAAACGGGAGCTTTCCTGATAAGCTTAAAAGAATTGTGGAGCTTGGCTGCGTGGATTATGTGGCGATGGATATTAAAAATTCCCAGGAGAATTATGGAAAAACGATTGGAATTGAGAATTATGATATTTCAAAGGTACATAAAAGCGTAAATTATCTTCTCAGAGGGAATATTGCATACGAATTTCGAACTACAGTAGTGCGTAAATTCCATCAGCGTTCAGATTTTGAAGCTATAGGAAGATGGATTCATGGAGCAGAACGGTATTATCTGCAGCAATTTGTTGACTCGGGGGATTTGATACAGCCGGGGCTTCGGGGCTATGATAAGGAAATCATGCTTCAGGCGCTGGCAATTGTGCAAAAGTATGTGCAGACCGCGCAGTTACGCGGTTTATAGCAAATGTATACAATAACAATATATTGTGTGAAATGGAATTTTGTGCACAATATATTGTTGTTTTTTATTGACTGTACATAATGGATAGTGCTATGATAGATAAGCGGATAAAAAATTGAACCGGCAGAAGGAAAGGGGAGTTAGGATCCATGTATCAGGTAGCAAAGCGTGACGGACAGATTGCAGATTTCGCATTATCGAAAATATCTGTTGCAATTGAGAGAGCATTTCAGGCACAGGATAGAGAGTATAATCAGGATATTATAGATTTGCTTGCATTAAAGGTTACAGCGGCATTTGAGCCGAAGGTGAGGGATTCACTTATTGGCGTGGAGGATATTCAGGACAGTGTTGAAGAGATTTTAATTAAGGCAGGCTATGCAGATGTGGCCAAAGGTTATATCTTGTATAGAAAACAGAGGGAAAAAATCCGTAATTTGAATTCTACTCTGCTGGATTACAGAGATACGGTTGACAGCTATGTAAAGGTTACGGATTGGCGTGTAAAGGAAAATTCTACGGTTACATATTCAGTGGGCGGGCTTATTTTAAGCAACTCAGGTGCAATTACGGCAAATTACTGGCTGTCTGAGATTTATGATGAGGAAATCGGTCAGGCTCACAGAAATGCGGATATCCATATTCATGATCTGTCTATGCTCACAGGATACTGTGCCGGATGGTCTTTAAAGCAGCTGATAAAGGAGGGCTTAGGCGGGATCACGGGAAAGATATCTTCCTCTCCTGCAAAGCATTTGAGCGTGCTTTGCAACCAGATGGTAAATTTCCTTGGAATTATGCAGAATGAATGGGCAGGCGCACAGGCGTTTTCATCATTTGATACTTATCTTGCTCCATTTGTGAAGGCAGACGGCTTAAGCTATCCGGAAGTAAAGAAATGTATTGAGTCTTTTATTTATGGGGTGAATACGCCGTCGAGATGGGGAACCCAGGCTCCGTTTTCTAATATTACGCTTGATTGGACGGTGCCGAATGATCTGGCGAACCTTCCTGCCATTGTAGGCGGAAAGGAAATGGAGTTCACCTATGCTGACTGTAAAAAAGAGATGGATATGGTAAATCGGGCGTTTATAGAGATTATGATTGAGGGAGATGCCCATGGACGGGGTTTCCAGTATCCGATTCCGACCTATTCCATCACCAGCGATTTTGACTGGTCTGATACGGAGAATAACCGCCTGTTATTTGAAATGACGGCGAAGTATGGAACTCCTTATTTTTCGAACTATATTAACAGCGATATGGAGCCAAGCGACGTCAGAAGCATGTGCTGCCGTCTTCGCCTGGATCTTCGGGAATTGCGTAAAAAATCCGGCGGATTCTTCGGAAGCGGTGAGAGTACGGGCTCTGTGGGTGTTGTCACCATAAATATGCCGCGGATTGCTTACCTTTCCCAAAATGAAAAAGAATTTTTTAAGCGGCTGGACAGACTGATGGATGTTTCTGCGCGCTCACTTCATGTTAAGCGTACGGTTATTACAAAGCTTCTGGAAGAAGGGCTGTACCCATATACAAAGCGTTATCTTGGAACCTTTGACAACCACTTTTCCACAATTGGCCTTCTTGGGATGAATGAGGCGGGCTTAAATGCAAAATGGATTGGGAAGGATATGACACATACGGAGACACAGGAATTCTCCAAAAAGGTCCTGAACCATATGAGAGAGCGCTTGTCCTCCTACCAGGAAGAGTACGGAGACTTATATAATCTGGAGGCGACTCCGGCAGAGTCAACTACATATCGTTTTGCAAAGCACGACAAGGAAAAATATCCTGATATCATTACAGCGGCAGAGTGTAACGGTACGCCGTATTACACCAACAGCTCTCATTTGCCGGTAGGATATACCGAGGACATATTTGCAGCTCTGGATATACAGGATGAGCTGCAGTCGCTCTATACTTCCGGAACGGTCTTTCATGCATTCCTGGGTGAGAAGCTTCCAAGCTGGCAGTCAGCAGCGGCGCTGGTACGAAAGATTGCAGAAAATTACAGGCTTCCATATTATACTATGTCACCTACCTATACAATCTGTAAAAACCACGGCTATATTGCGGGAGAACATTATACATGTCCGGAGTGCGGAGAGAAGACAGAGGTTTACAGCCGTATTACCGGATACTACCGTCCGGTGCAGAACTGGAATGACGGTAAGGCTCAGGAGTTTAAGGACCGGAAGGTATATGACGTAATGCATTCCAGTCTGGCAGGGAAAGTAAGAAATGAGAAACAGGCGGTTGCTATACCGGACATAGAGACAGACAGAAATGAAAGAAAGCTTTTATTTACAACGAAAACCTGTCCCAATTGTATAATAGCGAAAGATGCGCTCAATAAGGCCCACATGGCTTATGAGGTGATTGATGCAGAAGAGCATAAAGATCTGGTTAAGAAGTATAAAGTCATGCAGGCGCCTACGCTTGTAGTGATAGATAAGAGCGGGGTAGAAAAACTTACAAATGCATCAAATATTAAGAGATATGCAGAGGGTTAAAAAATATAAGGATTAAGCCTTTTATAAAACTGTTCGTAAAAATCCTCGGTTTTGTTAAAGGGCTGCTGGTAGAAGCGCCGCAGCAAAGACATGCTGACGGCCTTCATATCCTTCTCTCCGCCGGGAGACATGATGTGTTCCTGAAGGCTTCCCAGATAATCATGCCAGTCCAGAACGTATTTTTCATAGCGCTTAATATCGGGCGTGCTTATCCACTTTCTGACTTTCACCTTTGTGCGGTCTTTCTTGGGACACTCGTGTACCTGCAGGAAATATTTAAAGGAATTATTTTCATAAAAACGGCCAAGAGGAAAAAGTCGGCAGATTCCCGGACGATGGGCGTGTATATTGCACCGCCCGTCGTCATTCAGGAAAAAGCAGGCCTCTTTTTTGTCTGTCATCTTAAGATTTGGGAGAATGATACCGTCAACAACGTTGAGTTCTATAGCGTCATCCATTAGTTCACCGAAGGTTCTGTCAAGTCCGCAGGTAATTCTGTGGACGTCAAGAGGATCCAGAATGATGGAGGAACCCATTCCACGGCAGCAGTCACAGCATCCTTTACAGCCGCCGCAGTCAGCTTTTACCATATCGTTATTTTCATAAAGTTTTCCATCTGATATCTCATTTAAATCAATGTCTCTTAACATAACAGCTCCATATATTACATAGAGCGGGACAGCTCTTCACAGACCTTCATTGCTTCAAACACTGCGCTTCTAAATCCACGTTCCTCAAGTGTGCGTACTGCTTCTATGGTAGTACCGGCGGGTGAGCATACCATATCCTTTAACTCTCCCGGATGCTTTCCAGTATCCAGTACCATTTTTGCACTTCCAAGAACAGCCTGAGCAGCAAACTCATAGGCCTGAGCGCGTGACATTCCGCCGGAGACGGCAGCATCAGCCATTGCCTCAATAAACATGAATACATAAGCCGGAGAACTTCCGCTTACAGATACGACAACATCCATCAGATGTTCAGGCACTATTTCCACTTTACTGAAGCTCTCAAGAAGGGAGCATACATAGGAGGTTTCTTCCTTAGTCAGATGTTCGTTTGGACATGCGGCTGTCATGCCCGCAGAAACCATTGCCGGAGTGTTGGGCATAGTGCGGACAATTTTTATGGCTTTGCCAAACTGTTCAGAGAGCCAGGAAAGGGTTTTGCCTGGTGCGATTGTGATAATAATCTGACTGTCCTTTACATCCTCCCTGATTTCCTTGATTACATTAGCATAAAACTGAGGCTTTACAGATAAAACAATAACCTCAGCTTTTTTAACAACTTCCCTGTTGCTGTCTGTAACATGAATGCCAAACTGTTCTTTTATGCGAATCCTTCCTGCTGAAGATAAGTCTGAGCCGATAATTTCCTCTGCCGGAATAATCTGGTTTTTAATAATACCTCCCATAATCGCTGACGCCATATTTCCGGTTCCGATAAATCCTAATTTCATTTCCAGTTACCGTCCTTTATTCATTTTCTTCTGGGCTGAATATAGCACTTCTTATGTGAAAAGTCAATAAACAATTCAGGGATGCTTGACATTGCGTACAGAAAGAGTTAATGTTCACACAGGACTTTGCACGCACTGTAAGGTTCGTGATTTGAAACAGAAGCATGGAGGGATATATGAAAAGAAATAAAAGGCTTGCTTTGTCAGTATCAGCCGCGCTCATAATGTTTCTTTTTGTCTCAGGATGTACAAAGACAGAAAAGGAGGAGGAACCTAATCTCCCGGACATAGATATGATGGAAGAGATGCAGGAGAAGCAGGAAGATAACCCTGATTATGAAGTGAAAAGCATGGAAATGAGCACAGAAGAAAGGGCGGGTATTACCGGGAAGCTTTCTTCTGTCATGAAAAAATGCAGTGAAATTTACAGCCAGATTGAGATAGATGAAACCCTTAATACGATCCTGAAGGAAGAAGAAATACACAGGCTGATTGAGCTTATCGCCAGAGACGGAAGCTCTGCTGTGTGCGGGAACCGGGATGATAATATGAAAAATTATAAAAGGGTAGACGAAAGTCTTAAGTTGGCGGAACAGGGAGAAAAAACGGAGACGGATTTTTATTCTGTTAATAAAAGCGGAGTGTTTCGGTATTACAGGCTTCAGTTTGAGGAGGGCAGATTATTTGTTACATTTGCAAGCGCCGTATATAATAAAAGTTTGGAGCCGGTTTTTCAGCAGATGGAGAAAATTCTGGCTTATCAATGGGAATACACGGAAAAAGGATGGCTTATCTGGGAGAAAGCATTATCCAGAAATCAGGAGATGGATATGCATATTTTTTACCGGATTCTGCCATTGGATGAAAAGTGCAGAGAGCTTGCGGAAAAATGTATCATACCAGTCAGTTATTTTGGGAATAACCTGTTTGTGACGGACTGGGATCAAGATAATCTGGGCAATGTGGAGCTTAATGATCTGTTTGATTCTCTTTATTTCATGGCAACTGGTGAGAAAATAAATAAAGAGAGGTATGAGGGCGGAATTCCCGGAGAGGAGTTTGAGAGTATTGTCAGCCGATATTTTGATATGACAACAGAGCAAATTCGACGATTTGGCGCATATAATGAAGAAAAGGGAACATATCCCTGGCTTGCTGTAAGCGCGTGGAACAGAATTCCGCAGATACAGCCCTTTCCGGAGGTTGTCAAGTTTGAGGAAAACGCCGACGGTACGCTGTCGGTCTATGTAGAGGCTGTGTTTGTAGAAGAAGGAAGGGACTGCTCTTTTCGTCATGTGGTAACAATACGGGAGGAGGAAGACGGGAATTATAAATTTCTGGGAAATAAGGTGGACTGGGAAAATGTGTATCGGATTCCCAGGTATAAGGCGAGAAGGGAATTTTAAGTTATGAAAAGAGAATTGAATTATTTTACAATAGAAGGAACCTATGGAGGCAATCAGGAGTGGTTCACCAATATTGTTATGAATATGGGCGGCTGTGCGGCGGCGGCAGCCTGTGACTGCTGTATTTATCTTGCCCTCAGGAAAGGAGCGGAGAAGTTATATCCTTATTCAGTACAGGAACTTACGAAAGAAAATTATATTTCCTTCAGCCAGAAGATGAAGCCCTATATTCGTCCAAGAATTGGCGGTGTAAAAAAACTGGAGTGGTTTTTGGAGGGATTTGAAAATTATATCAGGGATGCAGGCGGGAATGCTTTGGGTATAAAGCTTGCTGCTTTTTCCGGAGAGAATAGCTATGAAGAGGCAAGGGCTATGATTTGTACGCAGATTGACGCAGGATGTCCGATACCATACCTCTTGCTAAAACACAAAAGAAATGAAAAGTATAAGGATTATATCTGGCACTGGTTTCTTCTCGTGGGCTATGAGGAGAAGGAGAACGATATACTGGTGAAAACGGCAACCTATGGTGAAAGCTGTATCTTCCCGCTACGGGAACTTTGGGACACCGGATGTATGGAAAAGGGTGGAATGATTCGATTATCTATATCTGAAAATCGCTTAAGCCCCAAGGCCTAAGCGATTTTTGTTGTGCGCCTGGCGGCGCACGTTTCTAACCGGTGTAAGTCCGGAATCCG
>CAOJQZ010000058.1 GCA_948441955.1 uncultured Lachnospiraceae bacterium
TGATACGTCCCCGGAAACATATCCACTCCTCCCACTCGTTCTACCTTGTACCCTCTCCCCTGCAGCATTTCAAGATCCCTCACCAGGCTCGTCGGCTTACAGGAGATGTACACGATCCGTTCCACTCCAAAATTTGTTATTTTCTCCAATGCTTTTGGATTCACTCCGTCTCTCGGCGGATCAAGCACAATCAGATCGGGGATTTCGCCAAGCTCATCAATCACCTTCAGCACATCCCCTGCCCAGAAAACACAATTAGTAAGACCATTTAATCTGGCATTCTCCTTTGCGGCCTCCACCGCCTCTTCTACGATTTCCACGCCCACAACCTTTTTTGCCACCGATGCAAGTATTTGTGCTATTGTCCCGGTTCCACTGTAGAGATCAAATATCACCTTATTTCTCGTGTCGCCAACGTATTCCCGAGCCATTTTATAAAGCGCCTCTGCCCCCAAAGAATTCGTTTGAAAAAACGAAAACGGCGTAATCTTAAAACGAAGCCCCAGAATCTCTTCATAAAAATAGTCCTGTCCGAACAGACATCTGGTTCCTTCGTCCTTCACCACATCTGCCACACTGTCATTTTTCGTGTGCAGAATCCCTGTAATTTTCCCCTCAAGCGGAAGAGACAGCAGCCTGTCCGTCCAGTTCTTCAGATTCGGCGATTCCTCCCCTGTTGTCACAAGATCAACCAGTATTTCCCCCGTCCTCACCGCCTTTCTTACCAGCAAGTGTCTGAAATATCCTGTATGCCTCATTCTGTGATAATAAGAAAGTCCTGTTTCCTTCGCATATTCCAGTGTGCAGGTAAGAATTCTGCGGTAATCTTCATCTACGATCCGACAGTCTGTTACGTTTACAATGTCATAAAAGCTTCCCCTTTTATGCATTCCCAGCGCCAGCGGCCCATCCTTATATTCATCTCCAAAGGAAAACTCCATCTTATTACGATACCCGCTGCTTATCGGACTGGGTTTTACGCCTTCCCAGATATATTCCCCCTCTACTGCCGCGTCCATCATACCTTTTATCTGCGAATCCTTCAAACGAAGCTGTTCCTCATAAGGAAGATTCTGGTATGTACATCCTCCGCACTGCCCGAAATGTGAGCAGGGCGGGGCTGTCTCAATGGGAGACGGTTCAAGCACTTCAAGGATACGCCCTTCCGCCTTTTCTTTCCGAACCTTATTTATCAAAAAGCGTATCCTCTGTCCCGGAATCCCATTTTTAACGATAACCGTCTTCTCCCCTTTAAGAAACACTTTCCCTTTATTCGGAAATTCCACTGATTCAATGATTCCTTCATATACCTGTCCCTTTTTCATACCATATTCCCTCCTGACATATAACAAGACAAAAGCAGGCTCGCCGCCTGCTTTTTCCTCTTAATTTCTACAGCTTTTTTATACCTGATCTTCTTCATTGAAAAAATCATCATCAAAATCGTCCTCAAAGTCCTCCTCAAAGTCCTCGAGATAATCCGGTGTAAAGAAACAATATACCGCATAAGCAATTGCCGCAACAGCTGCTACCGCGCCTACAACCGCAAGTACCCACAAAACTGTTTTACAATGCTTATCTTCTTCCTTTTTATTCACTAATTCATTCAATCTGGTCGCTGCAATAAGTTCTTCTACTCTGCTCATGCTCCCGCTCCTTTCTTTTTTAACTTCTGCGTATGCATTTATTATACCATCATAAAATCAATATTACTACTTATTTATTCCAAAATATAGAATTTTTATGTATACAACTTTTGATGTAAACCCAATAGCTAAATCTTCTTAAGCTTTGCAAACATAGCAAACATCTTTTTCGTTCCGGCTCCGTCAAAATCTACTGTCACCTCAAAATCCCTCCCGCCGGATACAATACCTGTAACCGTTCCTTCTCCGAATTTGATATGCTGCACTCTGTCGCCCACACCATAGGAAAGGCCGCCTCCAGATAAATTACCGAATTGCTGTACAGGCTTTGCCGCAGCAAATGCCTTCGCCTTGAATACCTGCTTAGCCTGCTGATACGCCGCTGCCTTAGCCTGCTGATATGCCGCAATCCTTTCTGTCTCCTGCACACCCTCCTTTTGCAGGGCCTTTCCCGTTGACAAAAGCTTCATTGGAATTTCTTTAAGAAAGCGGGACATCTTATTATACTGAGGCTCTCCCCGGACCATACGCCTCTTTGCACAGGTAAGGGTCAGTTCCTCCTGGGCTCTTGTAATTCCCACATAACACAGCCTTCTTTCTTCCTCTATATCTTCCGGATCCTCCGATGTTATAGTCATATAGCTGGGAAAAATTCCATCCTCCATCCCCGCCAGATACACATGAGGAAACTCCAGACCCTTTGCACTGTGAAGGGTCATCAAAACTACATAATCTCTGCTTTCATCCAGACTGTCAATATCAGCCACAAGAGCTACCTCTTCTAAAAATCCGCTTAACGTTGCCGGCTCATCCCTGTCATCACAGATCTCCTCATATGCGGCAATCTTACTTTTAAGCTCGTCAATATTTTCTATACGCGCCTGGGCTTCCTCCGCATCCTCAGTCATGAGATTTTCTATATAGCCGGTATCATCAATGATCTCCTGCATAAGCTCTGATATACTCATCTCCTTTGCGTCTGTTTTAAAATGTTCCATAAGAGCGGCAAAAGATTCCAGCTTTTTCGCACCCCTTCCAATATCAGGAATCAGATCTACTGCACGCAGGGCTTCATAAAATCCAATCTCACGATCAGCTGCGTATTGCTGCACCCTGTTGATACTCGTAAGTCCGATTCCACGCTTCGGCACATTTACAATCCGCCTGACTGCCAGATCGTCCTGTCCGTTATCCACAGTTTTCAGATAAGAAAGTAAATCCTTAATCTCACGTCTTGCGTAGAAATTTATGCCGCCCACAATCTTATACGGAATATTGGCCGTTACAAATTTCTCTTCAAAAATACGTGACTGTGCATTTGTCCGATAAAGGACGGCGTTATCCTGATAAGACCCTTTCCCTTCCGCCGCCTGTCTTCTGATATTGCTGACAATATATTCCGCCTCATCATAAGCTGTGTCAAACTGTCTGAAGTCAATCTGGTTTCCGTCCCCTTTATCGGTCCATAGTACTTTATCCTTTCTTCCCCTGTTATTGCAGATAACCGCATTTGCGGCATTTAAAATGTTACCTGTAGAACGATAATTCTGCTCTAGCTTTATAACCTTCGCATCCTCAAAAAACTCTTCAAAATTCAAAATATTCTTAATGTTCGCCCCGCGGAATTTATAGATAGATTGATCGTCGTCCCCTACTACGCATAGATTCCGGTACTTGGATGCAAGAAGACGTACCAGCTCGAACTGCACTGTATTCGTATCCTGGTATTCGTCCACCATAATATACCGAAAACGTTCCTGATAACTTTCCAGAACATCTGCCTGTGTCTGAAAAAGACGCACTGTTTTCACTAACAGATCGTCAAAATCAAGTGCATTATTAGCCCGAAGCTGTTTTTCATATTCCTCATAAACCTGCGCAATCTTAAGATATCCAAAATCACCGCCTGCCTGAATCCGGAATTCCTCCGGGGTTACAAGCTCATCCTTTGCATGTGAAATAATGGAAAGCAGAGAGCGCTCCTTGAACATCTTCGTATCAATCTTCAAAAGCTTACAGATTTCCTTCATAAGCGTCTTCTGATCGTCACTGTCATATATTGTAAAATTAGTATCATATCCCAACAGGTGGATATACCTGCGGAGAATCCGCACACACATAGAGTGAAAGGTACTCACCCAGATACTCTCTGAACCAAACCCAACAAGACGATCCACACGCTCTCGCATCTCTCCCGCGGCTTTATTCGTAAACGTGATTGCAAGAATATTCCACGGATTAACTCCCCTCTCGTCAATCAAATAAGCAATCCTGTGGGTCAATACTCTTGTCTTTCCTGATCCTGCCCCTGCAAGGATGAGAAGAGGTCCTTCTGTATAGTATACTGCTTCCTGCTGTTTATCATTTAACGTATCATAAATGCTCAAAGTTATTGTTTCCTTTCTATAATAAAATACTTTTTAATCCTGAAAAGATTATAGCACGGACACTCTGATATGTGCCATAAAACTTATCATTATTTACATGATAACTTTTATTTTCCCTTTCAAGTCTCCCAAATCTTGTTTTTCTAAAAGAAGTCATATATAATATTTATAGATACAAAGCTTTTAAAGGGGATTAAATAATGAGTGACAATGAGATTCTGAAAATTTACACAAACCTTCTTCCTTTTCTGGGAAATGTTCTGGGATCCGGCTGTGAATTATGCATTCACGATATCAGCAAGCCGGAAAAATCTATTATTGCCATTGAAAACAGTGCAACCGGAAGACAGCTGGGACATCCAATGACCGATTTTGCTTATGAAACCATGGAAAAAGGACTGTACACCGATACAGACAGTGTCTTAAACTATGAGGGCAATTCCAAAGGAAAACACTTCCTTTCCTCTACATATTTTATAAAAAATGGAAAGCGACTGATTGGACTTTTATGCATCAATAAAGATATGAGTGCGGCAAATACCGCTCTTTCTGCAATTCAGCACATGTTTTCTGCATTTAATTTGACAGCTCCTGAAAACTCTGAATATACAGAAACTCTGGACGGACCAGTATCTGACCTGCTTCCAAACCTGGTAGCGGACGCCATAGCCCAGACCAATGTTCTGCCGGAGCGTATGACGTTAAAGGAAAGGGTGGCGCTGGTACAAAAGCTGAATGATCAGAGCATTCTTTCCATGAAGGGAGCAGTTAAGGAAATTGCCTTCCAGCTGGGTATTTCTGAACCAACTGTTTACCGGTATCTGAATCGAAAAGATGAAAAATAAACATTGGTATTTTTTCTGATAAAATCTCTTGCCATCTAGTTTTCAATACTATATAATATCTATATTGAGGTGATAAATATGGTGATTGACACAAAGGATATGCTGGGGAGTATTCTTTCAAGCATCGCACGAATAGATTATATCAAGCCTGAAGACATTCCAAATATCGGTCTGTACATGGATCAGGTAACTACTTTTATGGACGAGCAGCTGGAAACAACAAAACGTTATAATGATGACAAGATTCTTACGAAAACTATGATCAATAATTACACGAAAAATAATCTGCTGCCTCCTCCGGTAAAGAAAAAATATTCGAAAGAGCATGTTCTGGTTATGATATTTATCTATTATTTCAAGAACATTCTTTCTATTAAGGATATTGAAACTTTACTCGTGCCGATTACGGAAAAATATTTCCATAATGATAAAAATTTTAATATTACATCTATCTACAAAGAAGTCTGTGAGCTGGAAAAATCGCGAATTGACGCTCTGCAAAAGGATGTTGCAAAGGCCTATCATCAGGCGATGGAATCCTTTAATGATGCGGAGGTTACCGAAGAGGAACGGGATTATCTTAAACAGTTTTCTTTTATCGCTTCTCTTAGCTTTGACGTCTATGTAAAAAAGCTGCTGATAGAAAAACTGATTAATGGACTTCCGGAGCCAATACATGAAAAGAAGAAAAAATAGGAAAGCTAAGGCGGAGAATTATTTCTCCGCCCCATTTGTTGAATCTCATATTAAGCTTTTGTTATTTTAACAGCATATAAGCTATTATTCCGGCAACAACTACAATCGCAACACCCAGAATAATAATCGGAAGCTTGGAAACGCCCTCGTCATCATAATCATCATTGTAATCTTCCTCCGGCTCTACACGCTTCTTTGCTTTTTTCTTCTTTGTTCTGCCATCCTCGACAGCAAGCAGATCATCATATGCCTTCTTCATCTCCCGTTCTCTTTTCTCACGGACTGCCTTTGGCGGGATATTGGAATATCTTGTTTCTTCCGTCTCCTCAGTCTTTTTTTTCTGAGGGGCCTTAAATTTCTTCTTGCAGCTGTAGCAAAGAAGATAATTTGGATCTTTCTTTCCCGGGCGCAATGTTTCGCCACATATCGGACACTTCATTTGTACCTTCTTCCTCCTCGTAATATATTTTCTATTGTACTATTGTAATGGATATTTTTCAGTCAGCTCTTTTACCATCATCCGTACTCTTTCAATATTATCCTCACTTCTCATAACAAGTACAATTGCTTCCGCAATTACATCCATCTCTGGTTCCTTCATTCCCCGGGTCGTAACTGCCGGAGTTCCAAGACGGACACCGCTTGTCACAAAGGAGGAACGCGGATCGTCCGGAACCGTATTCTTGTTACATGTAATGCATGCCTCATCCAGCCGCCGCTCCAATTCCTTCCCCGTAAGCTCCTCGTTCCTCAGATCCAGAAGCATCAGGTGATTGTCTGTTCCCCCGGAGACAATCTGCACTCCTCTTGCCATCAGACTCTGGCACAAAGCCTTCGCATTTTTTATAATCTGTGCCTGATAATCCTTGAAGTTCTGTGACAGCGCTTCCTTAAAACAGACTGCCTTCGCCGCTATCACATGCTCCAGCGGCCCTCCCTGTATTCCCGGGAATACAGCCTTATTAAAATTAAATTTATCTGCAGCTTCCTGATTACAGAGAATCATCCCTCCCCTTGGTCCCCGCAGCGTTTTATGCGTTGTCGTTGTAACCACATCTGCATAGGGGATCGGACTCGGATGAAGCCCTGCGGCAACAAGTCCTGCAATATGCGCCATATCTACCATGAGATACGCATCCGCCTCGTCTGCAATCTCCCGAAATCGTTTAAAATCAATGGTTCTTGCATATGCGCTGGCTCCGGCTATAATAAGCCTTGGTTTCACCTCAAGCGCTTTTTCCCTTACCTTATCATAATCAATAAAACCGTCCTCTTCAACACCGTAAAATGAGGTTTCAAAATATTTTCCCGACAAATTCACCGGTGAACCATGTGTCAAATGTCCTCCATGATCCAGATTCATCCCCATAATTCTATCTCCCGGATTTAACATCGCAAAGAACGCAGCCATATTTGCCTGCGCTCCGGAATGTGGCTGTACATTTGCATAGTCACATCCAAATAATTCTTTTGCTCTTTCTATAGCCAGCTTTTCCACCGTATCCACACAGCGGCAGCCCCCATAGTATCTCCTTCCCGGATACCCTTCCGCATACTTATTGGTAAGAACGCTTCCCATCGCTGCCATAACTGCCTTACTGACCCAGTTTTCAGATGCGATCAACTCAATATGCGAATTCTGCCTCTCCATCTCGTCTGAAATCGCATCTGCTATCTCTGCATCTGCATACCTAATCTCATCTAATGTATCCATATCCGCATCCTCCTACGGCTATTATTATAACACTATTATGAGTCAGTTCCAAGTACAACTTCTACTGTTTCCTCTTTATATTCTCCGCTTTTTGACGGAACCTGTACGGTTACCTTTACCGTCTCTCCCGGACGGTAATACTGAAGCTGTTCTCTGAGCGCTGTTACGCTGTTGATACCAATACCGTCTATCTTCGTAATAATAGAACCCTTGGATAATCCTGCTTTGTCTGCTGCGCCGTTTTTGATCACCTCATAGATGTAGACTCCTGTAGGCATATTGTACATCTGTGCCGCATCGCTTCCCACATCTGTTGGCTGGATACCAAGATACCCCTGCTCTCCCTCCGGCTGCTTTGTTCTGGTTTCCCGGTTCATCAGTGCTGTAATAACCTCACTGGCATCTGAAATCGGTATAGCATAGCCCATACCCTCCACACCGACGCTGCTGCTCCCCGATGAAGCTTTCATCGTATTGATTCCGATCACCTCGCCCTTTGCATTAAGAAGCGCTCCTCCGCTGTTTCCGGGATTAATTGCAGCATCTGTCTGAATCAGTTCACTGTCAAATCCTTCCAGCTTTCTCTGGGTTGCGGATACAATTCCGGTTGTCACTGACTGTCCGTATCCAAGTGCATTTCCAATCGCTATTACCGGCTCTCCTACCTGAAGCTCTGTGGAATCGCCCAGCGTAGCCGTCGCAATCTCATCCATCGTAGACTTCTTAATATCGTCAAGCTTAACTGCAACTACAGCCAGATCTCTTGATGCGTCGGAACCTTTTATGGCTGCCGATACGCTTTCTTCATCTATAAAAGATACTGTCAGCGTATCACTGTTTTCTACCACATGATTATTTGTAAGGATCAGAAGCTCTGTATCATTCTGTCCGATGATGATCCCTGAACCTGCACTTGGAATCTCCTGCTCGTACACACCGCCGAAAAAACTCTGTACCTGCTGAATACTTATATTCGTAATGGATACAACGGTCGGCATGGAACTATGGGCAATCTCCGTCACATCTGTAGTGACCTTCCCGCCGGAAGAAGTATTAAGCTTCATACTTTCTAACTGCTGTTCTTTTACATTTTTCCCGGAGGCGGTCTCCTGTGAATTTCCCAGAAGCCTTCCCACTGCGAAGCTTCCTGCCTCAAAGGCCGCGCCCGCCACAAGTCCGAATACCAGCGCTGCGCAGATAAGCTTTATCCACTTTGGAACCTTATGCTGCTTTTTAGGCTTTGGCTCCATATTATTCTGTTCTGGTGTATAATAAGTATATTGGTTTTCCATAAATATTTCTCCCTTCTGAATCATTTCTATGTATGTTAGTGTACTTCTAAATTGTGTTCAAAATGTGATAAATCTTTGTCGAAATTTTAAAATCACAAAAAAAGGGAATCAACCCTTTCTTAAGGTCTGATTCCCTTGTCTGCATTTTACCTCTCATTTACTCTACGTCTGATCCTCATATGCATTTCTAAGATCTAAAAGCGCTTCCTTAAGAAGTGCGTCCGAGTCCACAGCCGCCTCATACTCTGCATTCGTCTTCTCAATAAGCGATAATACATCTGTATGTGAACTTACAAGCGCCACATATTCCTTAAGCTCCGCGTTCCCTGAATCGCCTTTTATCTCATAAGCGCCGCTTGTCCCATTCTTTTCCACATATAATGTTCCCAGCCCCGGCACCTTCGTATAGATATCTCTTATCTTCATGTCGTACTTTACAAATACTACGTATGACCCTGCATATCTTCCTTCTTTCGTATACACCCGGATATTGTCATAGCTCTCGATAAAATTCTTCCCGCTGCCACGCTGCACGTAATAATCCTTCACCGTCTCAGAAAGCTCCGGATACTGCTCCTCCCGTAATGGATTACACGCCTCCAGTTCACAGCCAAGTCTCTCTGCTGCTACAGGTTCACGGCTTATCTTCTGTACCTTTTGTGCCTTCTCTCCGGTAAGACCGAATCCCATAACACCGATCACTACTACGAGTATCAGCGGGATAAGCCAACCTTTTCTCATAATCTACCTCCGCACAATCAGTACTTTTCAAGGTACACACCCGGGCGGATTCGAACCGCCGCTCCCGCCTCCGGAGGGCGGTGCTCTATCCCCTGAGCTACGGGTGCATAGACATTATATAAATTTACCTCTGTAATACTAACATATTTTCTTAATAAAGTAAAGGAAATGATGACGACAAAATCCCATTTCCTTCACTTTTTTCTTATAAGCTCAATTTTTTACGCACACGGTCATAATAATATGCATGATCAGATAATACCTCCTCTGCCTCCACCTGCGTCTCGTTAATCTCGGAAACCATTGTACTTAAAAAATCTTTTCCTGAAGCAGCGCTTTTTTTTATCACGATCATCTCATGAACACTGCTTGGCAGCACATAGTAGTCCTCTCCCAGATACTCGCCAATTTCCTCCAGACGGCCCGGATAGAGTGCCGCTGCTGCCCCAAAGCTTCTAAGATGATTACTCAGTACATAAATCGCCTCTTCCTCCGCATCATGGTCCGTCTCCTCCCTATCCGTAAGTCCGGCAAGCACAGAGCGCATTGTCCTGAACTCCCACGGAAGCAGCTGCTCCGTATTACAGCATGCCCTTGTATATATCTGCTCCTTCGAAACATTCCACAAACTTAAATGCTCTGTCTTAACCGGCATTGCTGCCGTCCCATATTCGCTGACCTCAAAAAGTATATAAAACACGATTGCAAGATCCAGATACGGAATATAAGGCATATCTTTTAACAATTCCTGGTTCCTTTCTCTGTGAATCAGGCGATATACAATCTTTCTCTTAAGCTCACTATAATCTCTTATCTTCTCCTCTTTCCAGGATCCGCGGAAACGAATCCTCCTGTAAAGGCGTAAAACCTCTCCTGCTATAAAGTCCACTGTTTGTCCCTCTCTGAACAGTCTGTAATACTCCTCCAGATAAATCGTAGATGAAACATTACTTCCATGCTCACAAAACAGGAGTCCTCTCCGAAGCGTTCCATTATATTTCTGCGCTGTATATATGCTTACGCCGGCACTGCCTTTTAGTTCCTCCTTTACTTTCTGCTCTACCGCCTCCACGAACTGATAATATGTCATTCTTCTCCTTTCTGAAGGCATCCTCACTTTTATGTATCTATAAAAATATTATGGTATAAGCATTATAAAAAAGCCCTGTATAAAATACAAGACTTTTTCACCTTATGATTTTCTTAAATTTATGCTCTGGACAGATATTCGCCGGAACGGGTATCTATCTTAATCTTCTCGCCCTGCTCTACAAATAACGGAACCATAACCTGAGCGCCGGTCTCAACGATAGCTGGTTTTGTCGCTCCTGTGGCCGTATTGCCCTTTACACCCGGCTCTGATTCCGTAATCTCAAGCTCCACTGTAAACGGCGGCTCAATGGAAAACACCTTACCCTGATAGGATTTCATAGTTACCATCTCATTTTCCTTAACAAATTTAAGAGAATCACCCACATCGTCCTTTCCAACCGGTGTCTGCTCAAAAGATTCCATATCCATGAAATAATACAAATCTCCGTCATTGTACAGATACTGTACTTCCTTCCTCTCAATAAATGCCTTCTTTAAAACATCCTTAGACGGATTAAAGGTTCTCTCAACTACACCGCCGTTAATTACATCTTTAAGCTTTGTACGAACAAATGCCGAACCTTTTCCCGGTTTTACATGTAAAAACTCCAGGCACTCATATACTTTTCCGTCAATCTCATACGTAGTACCTTTCTCAATATAAGCATCTGCCATTATATAAATCCTCCTTAGCCACGCCCGGATAGCGCTTAATACGTTCTTTCACTTTTTTCATTCTATAATAAAATAGAAGTATTTTCAACTAAATTTTTCATAATCGTACATTTTCTTTCTATTTCTACAGGCTTTTATGGAGAAGTTCAAGCACCCGTCTCAAATCTTCTGCCTGCATCTGCCCCGGGGCAGATGCCTTCTTTACAGCCCCGAAGGTTATGGCTGAACCGAACACCTCGCCGCAAAGCCTGCTTATCACCCCAATACCCGACATAGCCATGGCCGCAATGGGACGATCCGCATAACTTCGATTCATTTCCTCGGCGGCAGAAAGAAGTGTCAGTACGTCTTCCCCGCTTTTTGGCATTACCGCCAGTTTCAGAATATCCGCCCCCAGACTCTGCATCTTCTTAAACCTTTCTACAAGCTCCTGTTTTTCCGGAGTTTTTTCAAAATCATGGTTCGATACAATAACCTTAACATGACGTCTGTGAGCTTCTCTGATCATATCCTTTACATACTCATCTCCGGTAAACATTTCCACGTCTATCAGGTCAATGTCTCCTGAAGCAGCAAGTTCTTTGTTAAGCCTGCAGTAAGCCTTTGTATCAATCTCCTTCTCTCCGCCTTCCCCTGCGGTTCGAAAGGTAAAAAGAAGAGGGAGGGTTTTAAGAACCTTCCTTAGCTCTCCTGCCGTTTCCCTCACCTTCCGTATATCCCAGGCATTTTCATACCAATCTGCACGCCATTCCACCATATCCAAAGGTACGTCCTCAAGCTCTTCTGCTTCTTTAATAAGCTCCTCCCTCGTGACTCCGGTAAGCGGCACGCAGATTTTAGGAATACCTTCTCCAATTACAATATCTCTGACTCTGACCGGATTCATCTGTTTTTCTTCCTTTCTTTGTCCTTTCTGTAAAAATAAAGAACAATACGCTCCAGATAACGTTTCAATACAATCTGAATCTCTTCCCTGGGATGAATAGGCTTTACAAGGATGCTTCTGATCCCGGTTCGTTTTGCTCCCCAGACATCCGTAAACAGCTGATCTCCCACAAAAAGAGTTGTTCTCTCATCCGTACCCATAAGCTCCATTGCCCTTCTATAATTTTTTGTGGAGGGCTTATGCGCATCAGAAACAAATCTGCTTCCCACCTTGTCGGCAAAGGGCTTTACCCGCGGCTCCTGATTATTTGAGATCAGGCAGGTCGCAAATCCAATCTGATTAAGCCTTTCAAACAACTGCATCGAGCGGGCATCCGCCGGCGCCCCGTGCATGACAAGCGTATTATCAATATCAAAAATAATTCCCCGATATCCTTCGTTATATATTTCTTCAAAATCAATCACATAAGCAGATGCTGCATATTCATCCGGATAAAATGTACGAAACATTCTTTGTCAACTCCTCTTTGTCTTTTTTATTGCTTTTTTTATATCTGTACGGAACTGCTCCCATGCCCCTTCGTCTTCTACAAAGTATTTTGGACAATTTTTCCCCGTCACATCATAATGACGGATAACATCCTCCTCGTCAAGATCAAACTTTAGGCAGAGCCACGCGCAAAGCTGCACCATGGAGCGATATGTCTCATCTGTAAATACCCCGTCTTCATACGGATGACAGCATTCTATAGATACTGTATCAATATTGCGCGAATTAGAGGCATACGCTACTTCCCATGTAGGCACACACTGGACAATCTCGCCTTCAAGGCCCACAACAAAATTACTGCTTGCCTCTGTTGTATGGGTATCCTTAAGACCTTCAAAATAATTACGGTTATCCATTGCCGTTGATCCCGGATTTGCTGTATAATGAACTACAATTCCCCGGATTTTTTCTGTCTCTGTACCTGGTCTTGAATATTCATTCACTGTAAGAAGCTCAACATCAATCTCCGGCTTCGAAGCGTCAATCTCCTCTCCGCTCAGTTCAAAATATCCTATTGCAAACCATCCCGGCTTTATAATCCTTAATATTCCAATTCCAACCATCAACGCCGCTAATAAAATCAGGCCCAGACGGATTTTACGCTGGACCTGCCTTTTTCTCTGCGCGCTGGTTATTTTTCCCTTACGCCTGTTTTTCTTCATTTGCACTCTCCATCATCTTATCCCTGTAAAACAATTCTAACACATTTTCCGAATAAAACTATGAAAAGCTGCTTAGGAATTTCTGAAGATTTTCTTATTCATCCACACTGTAATTCGGCGCCTCTTTTGTAATATGAATATCATGGGGATGGCTCTCCTTAAGTGACGCGGAAGAAATCTTAACAAACTGACCGTTCCGCTTAAGAGATTCAATATCCGGGGTTCCACAGTAGCCCATGCCGGAACGTAAGCCTCCCATGAGCTGGAATACAGTGTCTTCTATGCTTCCCTTATATGCCACGCGCCCTTCCACGCCTTCCGGCACCAGCTTCTTCGCATCATTCTGGAAATAACGGTCTTTACTTCCGTTTTCCATAGCGGCAATGGAGCCCATACCCCGGTAAACCTTATATTTTCTTCCCTGGTACAGCTCAAAAGTTCCCGGACTTTCATCACATCCGGCAAAAATACTTCCCATCATGCACACATTGGCGCCTGCTGCGATAGCTTTTGTCATATCTCCGGAATACTTAATACCGCCGTCTGCAATGATTGGTATGCCATATTTGTCGGCTGCCTCATAACAATTCATAACCGCTGTAATCTGCGGCACGCCGATACCTGCAACAACACGGGTCGTACAGATAGAGCCTGGTCCTATTCCAACCTTAACCGCATCCACGCCGGCCTTGATAAGTGCTTCTGCCGCTTCTGCCGTAGCTACATTTCCGGCAATCACCTGAAGCTGCGGAAACTTATTTTTTATCATATCGACTGTATGAATTACATTTGCAGAGTGCCCATGTGCCGAATCCATAACCACAACGTCCACCTTGGCCTCCACAAGCTCCTGCGCTCTTTCCAAACAATTTGCAGTAATACCGATTGCCGCGCCGCACAGAAGACGGCCCTGAGAATCTTTTGCTGACAGCGGATATTTAATCTGCTTTTCAATATCCTTAATTGTAATAAGTCCCTTTAAATTGAAATCTTTATCTACGATCGGAAGCTTTTCCTTTCTCGCCTTGGCAAGAATCATTTTAGCTTCCTCTAATGTGATGCCCTCCTCCGCTGTAACAAGTCCTTCAGAGGTCATAGATTCTTTAATCTTCTTTGTGAAATCTTCTTCGAACTTCAGATCACGATTGGTAATGATACCGACCAGCTTTCCATTTTCTGTAACAGGCACCCCTGATATGCGGAACTTCCCCATCAGCTCATTCGCATCTGCCAGTGTATGATCAGGTGAAAGATAAAACGGATCTGTAATAACGCCATTTTCAGAGCGCTTTACCTTGTCCACTTCTTCTGCCTGCTGCTCAATGGACATATTTTTATGAATAATACCAATCCCACCCTGACGGGCCATCGCAATAGCCATCCGGTGCTCGGTTACCGTATCCATACCTGCGCTCATCATCGGTATATTCAGCTTGATGCTTTTCGTCAGATATGTAGACAAGTCAACCTGATTTGGAATCACTTCTGAATACGCAGGTACTAAAAGAACGTCATCAAATGTAATTCCTTCTCCTATAATCTTTCCCATGATTTTATCCCTCTCTTTTCGTATATTAAATGCTATAATACAAAATCTTAGCCCTGCTTGTCAATAACTTTTCAAATTAATCTCCTGATATTTATCTTTTCACTTTTCTTGGCGCCATCAGAAACATTCCTTCGATAATTGTTTCATTGGGTTCAAATACAAGCTTTGTAATCTGCCCATTTTCCGCAACCACCAGCACATACTTCTTTGCGCCTGCCATCCCGGAGCTGTAATCTGCAACGTGCGCATTTCTATACTGATTAAGTTCCTCTGCCCCTTCCGGCGCAAGAAGCTCCATATTACTGATATTAGTAGAAAACACTCTCTTTCTCTTCGCCTTATGCATAATCTTGTCAATATCCAGATCTCCGTTCACATACAGGTACTCGTACTCCACGTCCAGCCTGCGGATGAGAAAAACGACTGCCGCAATTACAATCACCGGAACAATGATCGCCACCGGAAACATCAGCACCACAAACACCGACACAATTGCAATTGCCACAAGCAGCGCTTTAATAAATATATCCTTCATCGTGGTCTGCTTCTTCACCAACTGTTCTGTATAAAAATCACTCATATTCTTTTTCCTCCTGGTATTTGGTTTCCTGCTTAATGAATTTATTGTATCACATATATGGATAAAAATCACCTGATAATTTGTATTTAATCGGAGGTC
>CAOJQZ010000059.1 GCA_948441955.1 uncultured Lachnospiraceae bacterium
GAAACAGCTGGTATTATCTGAAGAAGGATGGAAAGATGGCGGCAAATGAATGGATTGGCGGTTATTATTTGAATGCCAGCGGAAGGTGGGTATAAATTTCCTCCTTTTGGGAAATATAAGAGAGAATGTCTGCAAAAGTAAGCAGGATATTCTCTCTTTTTTGTTTATATCTGTAAAAATTTTATGTCTATTTTTTTACTATTCTGTTTTTTATTGTGATATTTTCCATAAAGGGGGCTAAAATTGTGTTGCATAAAGGTTAAATTCATGATAGACTTTAGAATAAATGAAAAATGATTGTATTCGCGGAGGAAGAAAGTGAGAGAACTTGAATATCCGTTTAATGCGGAAGAGATTCTAAAGAAGAAAAAGTCATACAGGAAACAGTTGATTGCAGATAAATCAGTTTCTTACATTGAAAAGAAGATTGCGATTCTCGGAGGAGAGACCACCCAGGATATTAAACTGACATTGGAGCTCTTTTTATTGAATTATGGAATTCACGTAACATTTTATGAGTCTGAATATAATCAGTATTATGAGGACGGAATGTTTCCGAATCCGGAATTGGAGAAGTTTGCTCCTGATTTGATATACATATGTACTTGTGTACGGAATATAGCAGTGTTCCCGGAAATGTCCGATAACAAGGAGGCTGTAGAGGAAAAGCTTTCTGCCTGTATCAAAAAATTTGAAGGTCTTTGGGAACATTTATATGAAAAATATGGCTGTCCGATTATACAGAATAATTTTGAATATCCCTTCTTCCGTCTGTTGGGAAACCGAGATGCGTTTGATTACCGGGGACGCGTCAATTTTGTTACAAGGCTTAATTGTAAATTTTATGAATATGCGCAGACGCACGGCAATTTTTTTATCTGCGATGTAAATTATCTTTCCGCATCTTATGGATTAGAAAAATGGTCGGATCCGTATTACTGGCATATGTATAAGTATGCTGTTGCGGTTCCTGCAATTCCATATCTGTCGTTTAATGTGGCAAATATCATAAAGTCTATATATGGAAAGAATAAAAAGGCATTTAATCTTGATCTGGATAATACGTTGTGGGGCGGCGTTATCGGTGACGACGGAGCGGAGAATATCGAAATCGGGCAGGAGACATCGCTTGCTCAGATTTATAGTGAATTTCAGGAATATATTCGTTTGCACAAGCAGATAGGGATTTTGCTTACCGTTAATTCAAAAAATGACGAGGAAAATGCGGTTCGTGGATTTGAACGGCCGGACAGCGTGCTTAGGAAGGATGATTTTGTAAGCTTTAAAGCAAATTGGAATCCCAAAAGCAGGAATCTCGTAGAAACAGCAAATGAATTAACATTGCTGCCAGACAGCTTTGTGTTTGTGGACGATAATCCGGCTGAGCGCGAAATAATCAGAAAACAGGTCGGCAGTGCAGCGATCCCTGATATAGAAGGCGTTGAGCATTATATCCGGATTATCGATAAATCAGGTTTTTTTGAGGTGACGAATTTCTCTGACGATGATTTGTCCCGCAACCAAATGTATCAGGAGAATGCAAAGAGGCATCAGCTTGAAATATCATTTGAGAGCTACGAGGATTATTTGAAATCCCTTGATATGAAGGGAGAAATACAGTCCTTTGTACCAATGTATATGTCCCGTATAGCACAGCTGACTAATAAAAGCAATCAATTTAACCTGACGACAAAGCGTTATAATCAGACAGAAATAGAAGCAGCGGCAAAGGATCCGAACCTTATTACTCTTTATGGAAAGCTGGAAGATAAATTCGGAGATAATGGCGTAGTAAGCATAGTTATCGGAAGAATTGACGGAGATGATGCCGACGAACTGCATATGGAGCTGTGGCTGATGAGCTGCCGTGTTCTTAAGCGGGATATGGAATTTGCAATGATGGATGAGCTTGTGAATGAGGCAAAACTGCGCGGCATAAAGACGATTTACGGATATTATTATCCGACAGCCAAAAATGGAATGGTAAAGGGATTCTACGGATTACAGGGATTCCATAAGTTCAGTGAAGATGCAGAGGGAAATACGGTATGGAAGTTTGAAATACCGGACAGCTATGAGAGAAAACAGAATGTAATCGCGGTAAATGAAGTGAGGTAAATACGGATGAAAGATATAACGCTCCGTAATGGCATGAAGCTCCCATGGATTGGACTGGGGACATGGCAGATTACTGACAGGACGCTCATGCGGGAGATTATTGCCGGAGCGGCTGCCAACGGCTATCGCCTGATTGATACGGCAGCCGCATACAGCAATGAGATAGCGATTGCCAAAGCAATAGAAGCGGAAGGAATATCCAGAAAGGATATCATCTTATCGGACAAGGTTTGGAATTCCTCAAGGGGATTTTCCGAGGTCCAGAATGCGTGCAGACGTTCATTAAAAAAGTTAAAAACAGACTATTTTGATTTGTACATGGTGCATTGGCCTGCATCGGTTAAGCTGCATCAGGATTGGAGAGAAATAAATGCTGAAACATGGAGGGGAATGGAGCAGCTATACCAAGATGGAATTGTAAGAGCTATTGGAGTGTGCAATTTTAAGCGGCATCATTTAGAAGAACTTGAAAAAACAGCAAAAATAATGCCCTTTGTAAACCAAATTGAGCTGCATCCCGGTTTTGAGCAGAAGGAGATTGTAAACTATTGTAAAAGCAGGGAAATTGCGGTTGAAGGAAGCAGTCCTCTTGGTAATGGACAAATTTTGTCCAATCCCCAATTGTCCGAAATAGCGAACGAATATGGGAAGTCAACTGCCCAGATATGTCTTCGCTGGATTATTCAAAAGGGTGCGGCGGCTATTCCAAAGACACAGAGTACGGAACGATTGAGGGCGAATATGGATGTTTTTGACTTTGAACTTTCGGAAGAATATATGAAAGCGATAGATGACATTCCGTATTGCGGCGGTATAGGGATTGATCCAGACGAGGTAACAGAGTTTGGATAAATGGAATTATTATGTTTTTGAGAATAAGAATCAGGAAAAGGAAAGAATATGAACTCTGAATTAGAAGAAAAGAAATTGCTGGAATTAAGAAAAAAGATATTTATAACAGGATACAGAGGAGGAATGGCACATCTGGCATCCTGTTATTCATGTCTGGAAATGATTTATGCGTTGTATATGAAGGACATCCTCCGTTATAACAAAGGAAATGCAAAGTGGGAAGACAGGGATCGTTTTATTTTAAGTAAAGGACATGCGGGATTAGCGCTTTATAGTGTGTTACTAACAGCCGGACTGATTACAGAAGAGGCTTTTTCGTCTTATTTACAAGAGCACGCTTCTATTGGAGGCGAACCTTGTATGCGGGACTGCGAATGGGTAGAGGCTACGACCGGATCCCTTGGACATGGGCTGTCTATGGGCCTTGGAATGGCAATGGCTCTTAAGACAGACGGAAAGCAGGCTAAAGTGTATGTAATGCTGGGAGACGGAGAGTGCCAGGAAGGAACCGTTTGGGAGGCTGCGATGATGGCCGCTGCTATGGGTCTTGATAATTTGGTGGTTATACTTGACAGTAATAAAATACAAAAGATGGATTATGTTGACCAAACCCTCGGCGCTTCAAACTGGAGGGAAAAGTGGGAATCCTTCGGATGGATAGTTGACGAAACAGATGGCCATAATATAGAAGCATTTACAAATATTATTAAAACATTAAAGAATGAGGGAAAACCACATTTGATCATGGCTCATACAATAAAAGGTAAAGGGGTTTCCATAATGGAGAATAATCCTAACTGGCACTTCAGACTGCCGGGGAAAAAGGAACTGAAAATATTTAAAAAAGAACTCAGAATTACAGACGAGGAGCTGATGTAAATTATGAATAGTGCATATATTGGAAAATTGATGGCACTTGCCGAGCATGACTCCAGAATTATTCACCTCCTAGCCGACAGCGGTACGGGATTTGATGAAATGTTTCGACGAAATTATCCCAATCAGATGTATAATTTTGGGATAGCGGAAGAAAATATGGTGTCTGCCGCGGCGGGAATGGCGACGGCAGGAAAGATACCGTTTGTTTTTACGGCGGGTGCGTTTCTGGCATACCGCTCTATGGAATTTATACGGGATGATGTGTGTTTTCAGAATTTAAATGTGAAAATTATAGGAATGGGAAGCGGTTTGTCCTGGAGCTCTCTGGGACCGACCCATCACACGACGGAGGACATATCTGTATTAAGAGCCTTACCAAACCTCATGCTTTTATCTCCGGCTACGCCGTATCAGGTGGGGGCGTGCGTGCAGAAGGCATATGAGCATACGGGACCGGTTTATATCAAGGTTGGTATGAATCATGAAAAGGAGTATTTTAGTGAGAAATATGTACTGCCTGATTCCGGAATGGATATTATGTGCAGAGGAGCAGATCTTGCAGTATTCGTAACCGGGAGCGTGCTTCAGGAGGTTATGGAAGCGGCAGACGCGCTGAAAGAGAAAGGAGTATCGGTAACCGTAATTCATGTGGCCGCGCTAAAGCCCTTTGACAGTATGTTTGCGATAGAGGCAGTTTCAGGGATTCAGAATATTTTTACGGTTGAAGAACATAATATTTATGGCGGATTAGGGAGTATCCTTTCTGAAGCCTTTGCGTATCACGGGGGAGGAAGAAAAATTGTGCCAATAGGGCTGCAGGATTGTTTTGCCGAAGGTTACGGCACCCATGCGGCTGTCCGGAAAGCGAACGGGCTTGATTGCGAGACAATCTATCGAAGAATAATGGAGAGTATATAATCAATGAATGAGTATGAGTTTTCAGATATACAGATTGGTATGACAGCATCTTTTGTTAAAATAATAACGGCGGATATGGAGAATTCTTTTCGAGAGATATCCGGCGACAATAATCCGCTGCATCGGGATGACGATTTTGCAAATGAAATCAGCGGAGGGAAGTTTTCCTCCCACGTATCCTTCGGAATGCTTACTGCGTCGTTATATTCCACAATTGCAGGTATGTATCTTCCGGGAAAGAACAGCTTGATCCACAGCTTTGATGAATTGTCATTCATGAAGCCGGTTTTTGCAGGCGACAGATTGACAGTAGAGGGGAAAATCACAGAAAAATATGATGATTTGCAGTTAATACGGCTGCATGTTCAAATTAAGAATCAAGATGGAAAAAAGGTATCAAAAGCTAAAATGAAGGTTTTGGTTTTAAAATAAATAGGAAAAGGAGAGAAAGAAATGACAAGAGAAACAGTATATGAAAGACTTAATAATGTGTTTAGAGAGGTTTTAGACGACGAGACGATAGAGCTCCATGATGAAACAGTTGCAGATGATGTTGACGGATGGGATTCATTTGAACATATCAATCTTGTTGTGGGAGTAGAGGAGGAATTTGGGTTTAAGATTCCCATGGGAAAGGTTGTTACTATGAAAAATGTCGGAGAGATGGTAGATATTATCTTAGAGATGGGAAAATAAATGAGTCTGACAAGTTTTAGTTTTTTTGTTTTTTTACTTATAACAATAATTCTGTATTATTGTATAAAGCCGGCGCAGAAATATATTTTATTATTTGCGAGTTTATATTTTTATTTAGCAGTTTCTGCAGTAACAAAATGGAAGTTATGCGCTTTAATCCTATTTATAGGAACGATTACTTATTTGGGGGCTATTGCCATAAGTAACGTTAAGGGAATATGGAAAAATATTTTACTTACAGGATGTCTGTTGGCGATAGTTTTATCCTTGATTGTTTTAAAATATGCATATAACATAGCGGCGGTGGTATCGGCTTTATTTGATATGTCCGCTGACTTTTCGTGGCTGAAATTCAGCGCTGTTATAGGAATTTCATACTACGCATTTTCTGCAATTGGGTATTTGGTAGATGTGTTTTGGGAGAATCAGAAACCGGAGAAAAATCCGGCGGTAGTTTTTTTGTTTGTTTTTTATTTTCCTCAATTAATATCTGGCCCCTTTTCCAGATTTGGAGAGATGCGTTCACAATTTTGCGAGAGGCATCCTCTGGATTATTCAAATGTTACTTTAGGGCTGCGAAGGATGATCTGGGGATATTTTAAGAAACTGGTAATATCCGAACGTTTTGGAATCATTGTAGCGGCAGTATACGGTAATTATTCCGAATATAGTATGATAGGCATCGTTAGTGCGACGCTTTGCTATGCGATACAGCTATATACAGATTTTTCCGGATGCATGGATATCATTATGGGTGCGTCCATGATTTTTGGAATCAGGCTTCCTGAAAATTTTATGGCTCCCTTTTTCTCGGAAACGATACAGGAATTCTGGCAGAGGTGGCATATTACACTGGGAACCTGGTTTAAGGATTATCTGATGTATCCCCTCCAGAAGTCTAAGAATGTACAGGCAGTCGGGAAATGGACAAAAAAGAGATGGGGTAAAAAATTTGGGAAAAAGGTTCCCTTTTATATTTCCATGGTTATATTGTGGATTATTATTGGGATTTGGCATGGAGGCACAGGCTACTATTTTATTGCGTCAGCAGGGATTCCGTGTATCTATTTGATATTCAGCGATTTTCTCCAGCCTGTTTTCCGTCTTCTTGCTGAAAAATTACGCATCAATGCAGAGTGTGAAAGCTGGAAATGGTTTAGAAGAGTAAGGACATTGCTTCTCATTTGCGTTTGCTGGATGGTAGTATGCTCAAATGGAACTTATAATTTTATACTTATTGCAAAGCATATGGTGACAAATCTTTGGAATTATACGACCTTTATAACAGCAATGGAAACCTTTGGGCTGACGTCATTGGATATTTTGTTAATGTTTGCAGGGACTGTTGTTTTATATCTTTCAGATTTATGTGTATACAGAAAAGAAACAATTTTTCGCGTTATGGACAGGCAAAACTTCTTTATCAGGATTGGGCTGATTTATGTGGAGGTACTGACTATTTTTATGTATGGAATGGTTGGAACATCGTCATTTATCTATTTTCAATTTTAAGCAGAGATGGGAGGAAAGCATGTGAAAGGAAATATGAGGTGGCTTCGATTATTACTGTTTATCCCATTACTTGTGGTATTATGTGGAACAAATTATTATGAAGATCCGGCAAATATATTTCATGACTACAGTAAGGATATTGCAAATGCCGTATTAAATGGGGAAGAAGCATATTTTGGCAGCGGAAACGGCGATGAAAGAAATGTAAAGATGCATATGATAAAAGGAATGCCCAAGCAGGTCGACTGCATAACGCTGGGACCAAGTCTTTCCATGGGGATACGGAAACAAAATGTTGGAACAGAGAGTTATTATAACTTGTCGGCATCTGGACTGAATTTTAATGAATTCATGGCTGATATTGCACTTCTGGAAGTTAATAATATAAAATATGACAGGGTTATATATTGTGTTGATTCGTATTTTTTTGATGAGACATTTGCTACAAGAAAAATAAATGCGGCGTTAGAGCCTTATACCGAATATATGATGAAGATTCTCGATGGTGAGGAGGCTGCCGCCCCGGAAGAGAGCGGTGGAATGGAAGTAATAAAAACGCAGCTTGAGCAAGCGTTTTCTATCACATATTTGCAGTCATCCTTTGATTTTATAAGAAGTAATGAAAGTATTTTATTAAAAGAGAAAAGATGGGGAATTATAGATGAGACTACAAAAGATTTGGCCCACTATGTCTCCGATGGCAGTTGGGTATACGCTATAGACATTCGGGATAATACGGTGGAGGATGTCATAAACCATGCTAATAGTTATAACATCGAGAGACAGTTTGCATATGATAGGCATCTTAGTGAGTATTATAAAGATTACTTCAGGAAACTTATACAATATCTTCTGGATAAAGGTATTTCTGTGGAGTTTTACTTATGTCCACTTTGTCCTACGCTATGGGAGAGGGTAGAAGCGGATAGTTCCCACTACTTTATGCTTAATGAAATAGAGAATTTTGTAAAAGAGATGGCGGATGATTATAGTATTAAGATTACAGGGTCATATAATCCGTATAATGTGGGAATCACAGATGCTGACTTTTGGGATTCCCGTCATGTCCGACATGATCGTTTGGATAGCTTTTTTGATTTTAAAGAGTGAGGAAATTATATGCTTGTTATTTTGCCTTGTGCGGGAGGCTGTGCATTCAGCTATAAAGGATACAAAAAATTCCTTCCCGGCGCAGATATATATGAATATCCGGGTCACTGGATGAGATATGGCGAGCCGCTGGACGATTCTATAGAAAAGATGGTAAGCCGCTTAGTGGAGAGAATTACTGCCGGCAGTCATCGGGACGGAGTGTATCTGTTGGGGCATAGTATGGGAGGACTTGTAGCGTGGTTTGCTGCCAAAGAGTTGTTATCTCTAGGCGTGAAGGTTCGGGGAATATTTGCTGCCGCTTGCGGCGCACCGATTTCAAAGGCATCCTTTCTTGAGGATATAAAAAACGATGATGATATTAAAAGGCTTTTAGGCCGGATCCGCCAAGCGCCGGCCCATGTTCTGCAGAGTAAGTTCTTTAATGAAAATCTCCTTCCGGTTATAAGAAATGATTTTACGATAGTAAGAAATGCAATGGCTGCCGCAGAAATAGATTATAAACCAGTTCCAGTGCCAATCGTCTGTTTTTGCGGAGACAGAGATCCTATTGTTACACTGTCAGATATGAAAGGGTGGAGCAGCCTTTCTACGTTAGATACAGCTTTCATAAACTGCAGAGGAGATCATTTCTTTCCTTATGGTAACGAAAATATTGGTCTGATTTCTAATGAGATTTTAAAAAGAACACATATGGTTGCTTAGAATGCAGTGGTTTCACTGCATTTTTTCGCATGTCTTTTTAAAAGAATAAATACTTTACACATGCTTATGTGGCTGATATAATAAGGAAGACTTATCATGAATGGGAAAGTTTAGAGTTTTTATTGAACGTCCGTAACTGTATTATAAAGAAGAAAAGAGGTAGAAAAATGTTAAATGACAAGACAATTTTAATAACCGGAGGAACAGGCTCATTTGGTCATCATTTTGTGGATTATGTTTTAGAGCATTATAAGCCGAAGAAGCTTATCATTTATTCCAGGGATGAGTATAAGCAGTTTGTAATGGATAATGAGTACAAAGAATATAGGAGCATTTTGAGATATTTTATTGGAGATGTCCGGGATGAGGCAAGACTGCGCATGGCGATGAGAGGAGTAGACTATGTTATTCATGCGGCGGCCTTAAAGCAGGTGCCTGCATGTGAGTATAATCCGAACGAGGCTATTAAGACGAATGTAAATGGAGCAATGAATGTTATTAACGCGTCATTGGAAGCAAAGGTAAAAAAGGTAGTTGCCCTGTCTACGGATAAGGCCGTTAATCCTATTAATCTTTATGGCGGAACAAAGCTTGTTTCTGATAAATTATTCACGGCGGCAAATGCATATTCCGGCGCAGATGGGACAAGGTTTGCAGTCGTCCGTTATGGAAATGTTGCAGGAAGCAGAGGCTCTGTCATTCCTTTCTTCCAGAATATTATAGATAAAGGCGGCAGTGAACTGCCGATTACAGATTACCGAATGACCAGATTCTGGATTAGTTTAGAGCAGGGTGTGGAACTGGTGATTAAAGCGCTGGAAGAGGCCCGGGGAGGAGAAACCTTTATTTCCAAAATCCCTTCTTTTAAAATTACGGATCTGGCTCAGGCAATGCTTCCGGGGTGTGAGATGCCGGAAGTAGGTATTCGTGAGGGTGAAAAGCTGCATGAGATTATGGTGACACGAGAGGATTCTCTTCACACATATGAATATGAAAAGCATTATATTGTTTATCCTCATTATAACTGGTGGGGGACAAAGGATGTGCTTCCTGGAGGGAAGATTGTAGAGCCTGAATTTGAGTACAGTTCAGGAACAAATACAGAATGGCTCAGTATTGAAGATATACAAAGATTATTAAAGTCAGATATTGGATAGGAAATTACAACGCAGAATATGGAGGAAAAAATAGTAAATATGGAGAAATTGGCGCTTTTTGGCGGAGAGCCGGTAAGAGATAAAAAAATATTTTACGGGCATCAATATATTGATGAAAATGATATAGAGGCTGTAGTGAATGTTTTAAAAAGTGATTTTCTCACATGTGGACCAGAGATTGAAAAGTTGGAGCAAAAGCTCTGCCGGATAACCGGAGCAAAGTATGCCGTTGCATTGAGCAATGGTACCGCTGCTTTACATGCTGCATGTTATGCCGCAGGGATAAAACAGGGAGATGAGGTAATTACTACGCCGATTACATTTGCGGCATCAGCTAATTGTGCGTTATATTGCGGGGCAAAACCGGTTTTTGCAGATATTAATCCGGAGACATATAATATTTCTCCTGAAGATATTACAGAAAAAATCACCGATAAAACCAGGGCGGTTGTGGCAGTTGATTTTACGGGGCAGGCAGTAGAGCTTGATGAAATAAAGAAAATTTGCGAAGAAAGGAAGCTTGTTTTAATTGAAGACGGCGCCCACTCGATAGGAACGCTTTATAATGGGACGCCCATTGGTCAGCTTGCAGATCTGACAACATTTAGCTTTCATCCGGTAAAGACTGTAACAGGCGGCGAAGGGGGTGCGGTTCTTACTAATAAGGAGGAGTATTATAAGCAGCTGCTTTTATTTAGAAGTCATGGTATTACAAGAGATCCCGGCTCAATGACCAAGGAGCCGGAAGGAGATTGGTTCTATCAGCAGATAGGATTAGGTTTTAATTATAGAATCACAGATATCCAGGCGGCATTGATTAACAGTCAGCTGGATAAATTGCAGAGGTTTAAACAACGCCGGCAGGAAATTGTACAAAGATATAATGAAGCTTTTGAAAGAGAGGAAGGTCTGGTAGTACAAAAAGAAATAAAAGAGTCTGATACAGCACGGCATTTATATATTTTGCAATTGGAACTGGATAAATTAAATGGGGACAGAAGAGAAATCTTTGAAGCTTTAAAGGCGGAGAATGTATGCTGTAATGTTCATTACATTCCAGTGTATTATTTTCCGTATTATGAACAGATGGGGTATAAGAAGGGAATCTGCCCGGAGGCAGAGAAATTATATGAACGTATTATCAGTCTTCCACTATACTATTCCATGAGCGATAAAGATGTAGACAGTGTGATAACTGCGGTTAAAAAGGTTATATCATATTACAGAAAGTAGGTATACGTTATGGATAGAATTGCGATTATCACTGCCAGAGGAGGAAGCAAGAGGATTCCTAAAAAAAATATTAAGTCTTTTTGCGGGAAACCGATTATAGTCTATTCAATAGAAGCAGCATTAGAAAGCGGCAGGTTTGATGAGGTAATGGTATCTACAGAGAGCAGGGAAATTGCTGAGATAGCTAAAGGAGCGGGAGCACAAGTGCCTTTTTTCAGAAGTGAAGAAACTTCCAACGATTATGCCACAACAGCAGAGGTTCTGCTGGAGGTGCTTAAAGAATATAAAATCAGAGGAAAAGAATTCAAAGTCGGATGCTGCATATATCCGACGGCGCCGTTTGTAACGTCTGAAAAACTAATAGAGGGGCTGCGTATACTGGAGAAAGAGGCTGCGGATACAGTTCTGCCGGTTGTGCCTTTTTCCTTTCCGCCTCAAAGATGTCTTAAGATACAGGAGCATGTGCTTTCACCTGTCTATCCGGAGTACATGAATGCAAGATCTCAGGATTTGGAGAAATGGTATCATGACTGCGGTCAGTTTTATTGCTTCAATATAAAAAGTTTTCTAAAGACAAAAAATCTGATTGGTAAATCTACTGTTCCGTTTATTATGGATGAGTTGGAAGTACAGGATATTGATAATTTGGCCGATTGGAAGCTGGCAGAGTTGAAGTACAAACTAATGATGGAAGGACAGAATGAGAAATAGTTCCTGATAGTATTATATTGGGCGGGAGAGGATAAAAATGGATTTATATAAGAAATTAAATGAAAAAGTTTATGTTATTGCGGAAATGTCGGGGAATCATGCAGGAAGCATAGAACATGCAAAGGAGATTATCCATGCGGCCAAGGAATCCGGAGCAGATTGTATAAAGCTTCAGACATATACTCCGGATACGATTACACTAGATTGTGATAACGAGTATTTTCAGATAAAAGACGGGACATGGAAAAACGAAACATTATATGAATTATATGGAAAAGCCTATACTCCCTGGGAATGGCAGGAAACGCTGAAAAAAGAAGCAGAAAAGACAGGCATAGATTTTTTCTCTACGCCCTTTGATAACACTGCTGTGGATTTTTTGGAGCAAATGGGGGTAGAGTTTTATAAGATCGCTTCATTTGAATTAGTGGATCTTCCATTGATCGAATATGTGGCGTCAAAAGGGAAACCAATTATCATGTCAACAGGAATGGCCACGCTTGCTGAGATAGATGCGGCGGTCAGAGCAGTGCGCAGGCAGGGAAATTGCCAGCTGGCATTGCTTCGATGCGCCAGCGCTTATCCTGCAGTTACCGATGAGATGAATTTAAAAACGATGCAGAATATGGCGGATACTTTTCAGGTGCCGGTTGGGCTGTCGGATCATTCTATGGGCTCAGTAGGCGCCGTCATGGCCGTTGCATTGGGCGCCAGAATTATTGAAAAACATTTTTGTATTAGCAGAGAAATAGAGAATCCGGACTCATCTTTTTCTATGAATGCAGATGAATTCAAACAAATGGTTCAGGATATACGGCAGGCAGAAAGGGCTTTGGGAAGTGTAAGCTATGGAATGGCACAACAGGAAAAAGAGAATATCGTATTCAGACGTTCTATTTTTTGTGTGAAGGATATAAAAAAGGGAGAGAAGATAACGGAAAAAAATATTAGAATTATTCGTCCGGGATATGGAATGAGTCCTCAATTTTATCCGGAAATTCTGGGGCAGACAGCGTTAGAGGATATACAGAGAGGAACGCCGTTACAAATGGATATGATTGGAAGAAGAACGATATAATACTAAGAGCAGGAGCAGAGGTATGGATGTTATAGTGACAGGAGCGACAGGAGGAATAGGAAGCAGCTTAGTGAGACAGGCTGTTGAGAGTCCGGAAATCGAAAAAGTGTATTGCAGGTATCGGAATCAGGAAAAATTTGATAGTTTTTTTGGCACAGATCATCCTAAAATCATAACTGAAAAATATGATGCATCTTGCCATAAAGAGGATTCCGGTATTTTGAAAGTACTGCAAAAAGAGCCTCCCCGAAGCATAGCGTGTGTTTATACTGCGTTTAGTATTAGTCCCATTAAAAGAGTTGGAACATATACGGCGGATGAGATAAAGGAGAACATATCTATAAATGTATTGAACCTGGTTTTACTTACAAATCAATTGGTTCAATTAAAACAAAAATATAAAACACAGCTCAGACTCATTAATATTGACAGCGGAGCCGCATATAATCCCTTGAATGGCTGGGGATTATATTCTGGGGCAAAGGCTTATGCTAATATGTATTTAAGAACTGTTCAGCTGGAGAATCCAGATATAAAAATAGTATCCTATGAACCGGGCGTAGTAGATACGCCAATGCAGGAAGAAATTAGAAGGACAGATAAAGCAGTATTTGACCGGGTAAATCAATTTAAAGAATACTATAATAATAAAATGCTGCGCAGTCCCGATAAGATTGCAGAGGATATTATAAAGCGGTTTATTCTGAGCTGGGAAGGAACAGAATTTAAAGAGGGCTATGAAATAAAATGAAATTTGTCGTTTTTTCGGATATACATGGAAATGTATATGCTCTTGAAGCAATGCTGAAGCAGGCAGAGAATCTTGAGGCGGAAGGCTATATTTTTTGCGGGGATGTTATGGGGTATTTTATGTATCAGGAAAAATGTATAAAATACCTGCAGCAGCTGCCTAATTTGTATGCAGTAAAGGGAAATCATGACTTTTATTATATTGAAAGTCTGAGTAACAAGAAAAAGGGAGCAATATATGCTGAAAAATATGGGACAAGCTATCTAAAAGTGCTGTCTTCTTCTGCCAGGAAATATTTGGATGGTTTACCGGAAAAAATAGAATTCCAGTGTGGAAAAAAAAGGATTTTGATTACCCATGGTTCTCCAGAGAGTTTTCTGGAAGGAAGAGTATATCCGGATACGCAGGTGGACACTTTCTTGTATGAGTCTTATGATATAGTCATTTTAGGACATACGCATTACCAGATGTACAGAAGGATTGGAAATACAATCCTGTTAAACCCGGGTTCCCTGGGGCAGCCAAGAGACTTTAAAGGATATAGTTATTGTATTGTGGATATGAATACAGCAGAATTCATTTTTAAAACAGTTAAAATAAATCAAAGAAAATTAGTGGACCAGTTGATTATGAATAATGAAAGTGAATACCTGGTTAAATATATACAGAGCAAGATGAAGGTGATAGATTAATATGAAGGTGCAATATTTGGTTACTGCAATTGGGGGAGACATAGGAAGCAGCGTTGTGCGTTGTTTAAGCAAAGAGTTTTCAAAAGAGAGGCTGGCCGGCTGTGATATCACGCCATATGTTTCAGGCTACAGTTATGTAGGCGATTTTTTTCTGGTGCCTCCTTATAAAGAAGAAAAAAAATATATAGATGTACTTTTATATGAATGTAAAAAACGCAGCATAACGCATATTCTTCCAATGACAGAAGGTGAAATAAAGATTTTTGACAAATACAGAGAAGTATTTGCTGAAGCAGGCCTTAAGATAATGATTAACAGTTCTAATATATTAAAGATTGCTTTCAGTAAATATGATACGGCAAAGGCTGTAAAGAGAATGGGACTGAATAGTCCGAAAACATGGAAATGCGGCGATTGCATAGATGGAATAATATATCCTGTAATTATAAAGCCCGATACCGGATGCGGTTCAAGGGATATTAGGGTTGTTAGAGATTTCCAGGAATACAAAACGTTAATTTCACAGGCTTCCGACGCCGTCGTTCAGGAATATATCGGTACTTCTGAAGAGGAGTATACAGTCGGGGTGTTCTCTGACGGAAAAGAGGTTAAAGAAATCGCCTTTAGAAGGACACTTGGGTTTGGCGGAATGAGTAGAATGGTAGAGCTCGTAGAAGATGAAAGCATTCATTTTATAGCTGAAACTGTGGCCGCCTTTTTTGAACTGAAAGGGGCGCTCAATCTTCAGATGAGAAAGCAGAAAGGAGAATACTATATCTTTGAAATTAATCCCAGAATATCAAGTACCGTAGGCTTCCGATACCGGTTGGGATTTAAAGATATTAAATGGTGGTTAGATTTATTGGATGGGAAGACAGAAAAGATTGTTTATACACCAGAAAAACCGCCGGTGGTAGGCATTAGAACGCTTGATGAGAA